>CAZHPJ010000331.1:0-3826 GCA_964534585.1 uncultured Sandaracinaceae bacterium
GCGACCGCGAGCTTGAGCCGCGAAGTCACACGATTCCGGTCGAGCGAGAGAGCCGACCGGTAAGCACGAATCGCTTCGTCATAGCGTGCTTGCTTGCCGTAACCGTCGCCCAGATTGGTCCAGGCGCCAACGTAGGAGCTGTCGAGCTCGATGGCTTTGCGGAAGGCGGCTTCGGCGCCTGCGTAGTCGCCGGTATCCAAGTGTACTAGCCCCAAGTTGTTCCATGCCGCGACGTAGCCGGGGCGAGCCTTCAGGGCCTTTTGGTACGCCGCGATCGCGTCTTCGGGCGTTCCCGCACGGCGCGCCAAGCGTCCAAGGTTGTACCAGGCCTCCGCGTAAGGGGTTTTCGACTTGTTGATCGCATCCATGTAATAGGTGCGTGCCTTGGCGTACGCTCCGGCACGGGACTCCACCAAGCCGGCCAAGAAGTGCGATTCCGGACGCTCTGGCTCCATCCGAAGGAGCGCCAGCGAGTGACGGCGCGCCAGGACGTAGTCTTCTCTTCGCAGGGCAGCTCGTATCAAGAGCTTGCGCGAGTATGCGTCGTCGGGATCGAGCGCGACGACCTCACGGTAGGCGCGGATTGCGTCCTCAATCATGTCGGAGCGGCTGTAGGCGCGGCCGAGAACTCGCTGAGCAACGCTCGAGTTTGGCGCTAAGGCAATCGCCCTCAGGGCGTGCTCAATCGCGGATGTGTAGTCTGGCGTCTCTTCGGAAAGTAAGAGGGCTTCCGCGGCACGGCTCCAGACTTGGGCCGAAGCGGGCGCGCGCTCTACCGACTCCACCAATGCGGTCAGCGCACTCTCGCGCTGGCCGGCGGAAAAGTATGCTTTGCCGATGGCACCCAGGGCGCGCGCGCGTTCTTCGTTGCTTCCTTGTCGTGTCGCCGGCTTCAAGACCTCGATGGCCTCCTCGAGCCGGCCATGCTTTCGGAGCAGATCGCCAATTGCGATTCGAGTCGGCGTATGGTTGGGCCTCAGCGCGAGTGCCTGCTCGAAGTGACCGAGAGCGGCGTCGGTTTCGCCGAGCCGATTCAAGACTTGCGCCATGTCTAGATGCAAGGTCGCGCCTTTGGGCGCCTGGATCAGCGCGGCCTCGAGGACCTTCCGGGCGGCGTCATACCGGCCGGCCCGACGCAACCAATGCCCGTATTCCGCGATCACGGCTTCATTATCGGGCCGCTCGACGGTGAGCTGCTGGAGCGCTGTCAGGGCCCTGTCGTACTCGCCGCGCTGGGCCCACCGTCTGGCAGCCGCATGCGATTCGTTGACGGGGTCAGACGCAAACCAAAGCTGCTCGTCCTCGCTCTCGGCAGTGTCAGCGTTTTGGGAAATCTCGATTTCGTAGACCTGCGCATGATGGTCTTTCGCGGCTATTTCAACGGCGACCGCGCTCACGAGCATCAAACCAAAGGCGGTTACGACCGGCCATAGTCGAGAGTGCTTCATGACTCAGCCCCCGCGATCACTTCACCCAACATGGTGTGGGTGACGTTCTGAATTTCGAGCCCTGGTCGAGCGTTGATCTCCAGAACGAGGGGACCCCGGTCCGCATCGATTGTGATGTCGATGCCGAGATATCCGAGAGGCACGCATCGCGCGATCTGTCGGGCAATGTCGATACACTCGTTCCAGTGAGGCACCTGGCAACCGACGAGCTCGGCGCCCATCTCCGGGTGCAACCGGATGCTCTTTCCTTGCAAGACTGCGCGCGTCGTCATGCCACTGTCGAGGTCGATGGCTACGCCGATGCCCCCCCGATGAAGGTTCGCCCGGCCGTCCGAGCGAAGCGTAGGCACTCGGAGCATGGCCAGCGCCGCAGTACCCCGATGATAGATGATGCGAATATCGCACACGCCGTCGCTCCAAAGCGCAGCGAGCCAAGCGTGAGGCCGGATGCGTTCCTCGATGAGGGCCTTGTCCTCGAGCTGTTTCGAAAATGCGCCAAACACGATGTTGGCGATATGCTGGCGGAGCTCAATCGTGGTGATTTCGCGGTCTCTAGTGCCTCGCCAGCCGCTCGCGGTGTGCGCCCCGACGACCACGATGCCATCGCCGCCACTACCGCCCGCCGGCTTGACCACGAAATCATCTCTCTCACGCAAAATGGCAAGTGCCCCTTCAACCTCGAATAGGCCGCGGCAGACAGCGATGGTGGGCGCCACTGGGATCCCGTTGGCGGCCAGGAGCTCCTTGCAGCGTAGCTTGTCGTCGGCGAGCGGATAGTGCCGCCTCGGATTGTTCGCGTAGACGAGGTCGACGTTTCGCCGATTGATCCCGAACAGGAGCTCCTTGCGCTGAGCCCACGCGTTTCTTTGGCTGAACAGTGAAAGAAAGCTCATGCCGCGGCCCCCGACGGGTTGAGCACACTACGAAAACGCCACAGCTCCAAGAGGCGGATCCCGACCCAGCGCCCCACATAGACGTTGGCAGCGATGACGACGAGCAACACCTCCGGGAATCCGCTCACGAGTATTTGAATCGCGAGCGACGCCATCACGACGTAGCAACCGAAAACCACCAAGAGGGTTCCTGCGAAATGCTGCGCGGCGACCTGCAGACCCTGCTCGGTGAGCGACAGATAAAAGCGCTCAGACGCGATGGCCATCACCGCGATTGGAAAATAGGAAACGCGCGCGAGCTGCTGCATGTCGAAATGCTCGGCGGCCAAGCTCGTGCCCAGCATGGTGAGCACGACGACAGTCAGAAGAATGCCGAGGGTGGGCGAATGCAAAAGTTGCAGGCGTTGGACGAGAGCGCGTGCCACGACGACCGCCATCGTGACGATGACCAAGCTCACCAGTCCCCACAGCAACCCCGTTTCACCAGCCGCAGCCGCGATGAGAGCGGGAAGAAAGGTGCCGAAGGTCGGCACACCGATCACGTTCTTGAACAGGACGACCACGAGCGCGCCGATAGGCAGCATGAGCACGGTCCGGAGCAGCGAGAATGGCAGGTTCAAGCGCGCGAAAAGATCCCAAACGTTGAAGACCTTGAAGGCTTCACGTGCTCGTCGCGAGGGAACCATCCGGGTGCTGGTCGTAAACGCGTAGTTGAAATTGATGTCCGAGGTATGTTTGAACAGTGATTCGTCACCGCGGTACAGCACCAAGTAGTTCTCGGGCAACGATGCAAAGTGCCGATTGGTGGGTCCGAACGGCACCCAATGGCCGCCGACATACGCCTCGACCCATTGGTGCGAAGTGCGCTTGGTGCCGGTCGTGAGAATGAGTCCTCCGACCAGCCGAGCGGGAATGCCGACGGCGCGCGCCAGGGCAACGAATAGTCGACTCTTTCCGTTACAGCTTGCCTCACCCAGCTTCAGGGCGGTTAGCGCATCAGTCGTTCCCTTGAAGGCCCTCGGGGTTAGCGATGCTGTAAAGTCGAATATCTTCGAGAGGCGTTCGTGAATACCGCCAGAATCGGCGCCGATCTCGCGTGCCGTACGCAGGATATCGGGGTGATCCACCTGTATGGCCTCTTCTGGCGCCAGGTATGCGCGTATCGCGCGCGTGTACCCTTGGGGGACGGGCAGATCGGGATCGATCCGATAGTTGACCGCGTTGGCCAAGACCGAAAACTCGTAGACGATCTTCGCTTGCTCGGGCACAGCGCTACCGAGCCATATCGCTTCTCGGTTGCCCACTGGACCTGGCTCGGTGGTGAACCGAAACGTCTGATCGGCGCTCTGGCCTTCTCTCGATATTTCCTGGTGTTGATCGCTAGATGGCAAGAACGTGCGAACGCGCGCGCGGCCCAGATGCCCATCCAGCGTCATATTGACGCTGACCCTGTACTCGGTGCGAGGGAGCACGTCGGTCAACCGG
>CAZHPJ010000332.1:0-3826 GCA_964534585.1 uncultured Sandaracinaceae bacterium
TCGCGTCGAAAGCGATCGATGTCCTCCGGCGTGCTTCGCTCGGGGCTCAAGAGCTTGATCGCCGTGGGACGTTTGAGCAGCCCATGCTGCGCGCGATAGACGATTCCCATCCCGCCTTCGCCAATTTTTTCTTCGATGATGTATTGGCCTAGCTTCTTGGCGTCACGCACATCCTTGCGCAGCCCGTAGATCACACGCGTGGCCCAGGCCGCGAGCAGCGTGGTAAGCGACCACGCGACTCCGATCTGAATGGACTGGCTCCTGGCCAGCGTGTGCTTCTCTTCGATTTTGCGAAAGAACCCAAGGCTGTTCCACACGTCGAGGTTCACATTCAGGAAATTCTGATAGACGGCGACGACCAACGGAATCCCAATCGCGAGCCCGAGCCAAGCCGTATGCCTCGCCGTGCTAGGCACGACGATAGCTCGGGCGATGAGCCCGAAAGACAACGCATAGGCCGTGGCCGTCGACGCGCCTGCGGCTGCCGGAATGTTGGCTCCCATCACGATGAGGCACACGCTCGTCAGCACCAACCCAACGCCTTCGACGATCTGAATGCTCCGCGTACCGAGCGGGCGCGACCTGCAGATCAACCACACACCCGTGACGGGAAGCACTGCCGCCGCGTGCGCCCAAAACGCGGGATGCGCGAGCTCCCCGCGCAGATAGCCAAAAGCCGCACCCAATATGATGCGACTGATCAAAGAGAGGCAGAGGATCGCTGCGACCGCCCATCCGAACGCGGCCACTCGTTGCTGCAAGAACTCCCGGCTGTCGGTGGTCTGACCTACTCCCGTGCTCACTAACCCTCGACCACAGTTTGTGTCGGGCACATGATTTCGCCAACAACTCAATACCGCTGCTGAACGCCCTGCTGCCAGCCGATGCGGCCCCCGTTTTCACTGCGTGCCTCCCCCTCAGCAAGCCGAGGCCGGGCGCGACGTAAGGGTTCTTTTAAAAGTGAAATCTTATGTTTTTATTGTATAATTGCAGACATGATTTCGTGGGTGGTCCGCATAGGCTTCTTCTGCGTTTCGCTCCTGTTTGTGTCGCTTTCGGGCGGACAACGGGCCGAGGCTCAAGATCAAGGCCTCGGTGCGGACGATGTTGCTCTTCTACCCTCGGCCCAGCACGAAGACTCCCTGAGCGGAACCGCTCCGACGCACAAGAAACGCAAGAAGAAGCCACTGACGTTCGACCACCATCTCAGCTTTGCAGAAGGGCTTCATCCTCAGGACAATACGGTGGCCCAGTCGGTTCCGAGCGCAACCTCCCCCGGCGGAGTGGCGGTGAACTACTATCTGCGAGCGGGCGTGAGAGTCCTGCATAAGGACGGGAACCGGAAGCTCAGCATTAGCGCCGAGTACACCCATGACCCGTTCACCCTGAGAACATTCAGCTTCGATCCAGACGAACAGCTCGATCGCACCGCACGCATCGTGCAACTGACCGACGAGATCAGGGGCACCTTCGTGTGGAGACAGCGCCTGATGCCGAAGTTGCGCTCCGCCCTTTGGGTACGTGGTGGCGCGCGATTCGCGGAGAGCGGCATCTTCGACCGCCGCGACGCTGGCCTTCGATACGACCTCCGCATGGGACGCGTAAGGGGACTCCGGGGCTTGCTCTCGGTCGAGGGACGGGCCCTTCTGTACCCAAACTACGTCGTCAACAATAGGCGGCTCGACCAATGGTTGGTCCGCGCGAAGTCGACCGTTGGCTACCGCTGGGGTCGCATCGTTCTCCTCGAACTCAGCTATCGACCCTCGTTCATCCCATACATGAATGCTCGCTACGACGCACTCGACTCGGGTGTGGTGGTGCCCTCGACGAAGAACAAGTCGCATGTGAATCATCGTCTGGAGCCTGCGCTTTCGGTCAAACCCGTCGATGGCCTACGAATCGACCTCGTATATCGCTTCGAGCGAAACGATTCGCGCAACTACAACCGCAACGTTCGCGGGAGCCTTCCCGACTTGACTCCGACCTCGAGGTTCATCAACGATTACTATGACTTCACGCGCCACCGATTGGGTCTGCGCACAAAATGGCAACCGGTGGAGAAGTTCCGGATGAAGGTGGGCGGCGCCATTTGGAAGCGAGCCTTCGACACCTACGAGGCCCGAGACGTCAACAACGTGTGGCTCGGCGAAAAGAGGCAAGACAAGCATCTGGGCATCGACTACGAGCTCGGCTATCGGGTTTGGCGTGCCGGTGCGCGGAAGGACGTGCTCAACGCTGGACTTTGGATCATCGCGTTTGGCGCGTACGACCGTCGCGTTTCCACCATGGCCCGCGACGTGTCGTTCGCAACGAATTACGAGATTGCGCGCATCTACTTCGGGCTCCAACTCGAGAACCTCTAGCGCGCGCCCGGCCCTCAGCAGCCGCCAGCAGTAGCGTAGGTTTGTGCGAGTGGCAGGTAGGTGCTCGCCGGGAACCTCGACCGCAAATCCGCCAGTGCCACGTTCGCGTTCACGCAGTCGTTCTGATCGACATAGATGCGGACGATGTAGTGAACTGCGTTGTCGACATACGTGCTCGCCGGATAGTCTTGCTCCACTTTCACGAACTCCGTGAGCGCGAGGCCGGGCGATCCTTGAGAATAGTAGGAGCGTGCTTTGTAGTACTGGGAGTTGTCGAGGTAGATGGAATCGACCATTCCGAGCACGCGATCGAACTGCGCAATGGCCATCACTTGCTTCTTTTGCGCGAAGTAGTTGCGGCCCAAGTAGTACAACGCATTGTCGACATAGGAGCTGTCGGGGTAGTCGTTGATGAGCTTGCTCAGCTCGGCCTCGGCCTCCACGCGGTTCTTGAGCTCGAAGTTGGTGCGTCCAATGTAGTATTGGCTGTTGTCGGCGTAGAGGCCGGCGGGGTCTGCGGCGAGCGCGGCAACGAACTCCGAAAGGGCTCCCGCAAAGTCATTGAGACGAAAGAGCGAGCGCCCAACGTAGTATTGCGCGTTCGGCACGAACACCGAACCTGGGTATTGTTGAAGCATGTCGCGCAGTGCGGTGATCGCAGCCGGGAAGTCCAAGAGCTCGTACATGCTACGGCCGTACAGATACGCTGCATTGTCACGTCGCGGCGAATCGGAATACGTATCGAGGAGCTGCTTGAATTGATCGCCTGCGGCGCCGTAGTTCAGGGCGTCGTAGTCGAGCAGTGCGGCCTGAAAGAGAATCTCGTCGGGCGCGTTTGGATCAACTGGCGTGGAACGACCGTTGGGCCCACCCGAAGATGCGTCGCCCCCGCAACCACCAGCAAGCGGCACGCAAGTAAGCACAAATAGCATCACGACTCTGAAAGAAAATATTTTGTTCACAACTATCTCCTGGTTCCTCTAGTGTTCATCGGCTAACGCAAGGAGCTAAGCCATCTTGCAGCAAAGCGTCGTCCTTAGATTGTTTGAGCACCAAGCTCACGTGGTACTGGCAGCCTCGAAGGTTGCCGTTCTTGAGCATGAGCTCGGCGAGTCTCGACCGAACTTCGATGTCATCCGGCTTACGTTCGAGCGCTTCCGTGAGTCGAGGCTCCGCGGCGGCCCACTTTCCACGCCGAGCTTCCATCAACCCGAGATTCTTCAAGGATCGAAAGTGATTTGGATCGATGGAGAGCGCGGATTGGTAGGCGCTTTCGGCATCGTCGAAACGGCCTGACAGCGCGAGCACAACGCCCAAATTGTACCAAGCCCGGACGTAACGCGGTTCATCCTTCACCAAGCGTTCATAGACTGCGATGGCCTCGTTGGTCTGCCCCGCCTTACGAAGGGCGACCGCGAGCTTGAGCCGCGAAGTCACACGATTCCGGTCGAGCGAGAGAGCCG
>CAZHPJ010000333.1:0-3797 GCA_964534585.1 uncultured Sandaracinaceae bacterium
AAGGGCCGACGACTACCAGCAGGCGGTCGTCTTTGCCGTGCACGATGTCGCTGATCTGCCGACGAGCCTCGGCAATCCCTCCGATCGCTTCCTCTCCGGGATTGATCTCCTCCATCAGGATGGCGGGCGGGATCAGCGGGCGAAGGCCTTCGATCCGGACGTCGTCGGTAGGTGGGCGAAACATGGGACCGGATTTCTAGCATGGAAGGCCATCCGCGTCTCGGACGGCCCCTGTTCGGCTCCGCTGTGCTACATCGCGACGTCGTGGCTGCGTTCGTCCGGCTCTTTCCGTTGTGGGTCACTTTCGGTGGTGTCGTCGCGCTCGTTTACCCGCCCGCGTTCGCGTGGTTCCTCGACTACGGGCTGATCACGCCGGGGCTCCAGATCATCATGCTCGGCATGGGGCTCACCCTCGAGCTTTCCGATTTCGCACGTGTTTTGCGCACTCCTGCGCCCATCCTGTGGGGGGTGCTATTGCAATACACGGTCATGCCGTTTCTCGGCTGGGCGGTGGGCTACCTGTTTCAGCTACCCATGCCGTTCGCGGTCGGTTTGGTGTTGGTCTGCTGTTGTCCGGGCGGCACGGCTTCCAACCTGATCACCTATTTGGCCAAGGCCGACGTCGCACTCTCGGTGTCCATGACCGCGTTCTCGACGATGCTTGCGGCTGCGTGCACACCACTGCTCACGACGTGGATCGTGGGCAGCCGGGTCGACGTCGATGGCTGGGGCTTGTTCATGAGCACCGCCGAGGTGGTCCTTCTTCCGATTGCGATCGGACTCTTCATGCGCCGCTATCTGCCGAAGCTCACGGAGAAGCTGCTCCCCGTTGCACCGGCAGCCGCCGTGCTGATGATCGTGCTGATCGTGGCCGCGATTCTCGCAGCGCAGAAAGATGCCGTGCTCGGGTCTGGCCTACAGCTGGTCGGCGCGGTGGTGACCGCGCACATGCTTGGCTTCTTCCTTGGCTATCTGTTCGGGGGTCTGAGCGGTGGCTTCGGAAACGTTGCGCGTACGACCTCGATCGAAGTCGGCATGCAGAACTCGGGGTTGGGAGCGGTGCTTGCACAAGCCCACTTTGCCAACCCGCTAACCGTGATCCCAAGCGCGATCTCGGCTATCGCCCATTGCATCATAGGGAGCGCCCTTGCGGCTTGGTGGTCCCGGCGGCCGCCACGGGAAGTCTCGACCAGCCTCTAGCTGACCCGCCCTCTCGGGTGTGCGATCGCGCTCCTATGTGAGGAACATCACAACTTCCCAAGATCTCTTGCAACTGTTTTGTTATAGTCATGCTAGATTTCAACTGCTTGTCTGACGAGCTCAGATCCGATGAAACCACTGCTTGGCCTATTGCTTACTGCCTTTCTGCTGTGCACTCCGGCGTGCAGTGTCTACGACTCTGGCTTGGTGGAGGAAGGGCTAGCGCACGTTCCGGAGCGGCCGCCGCCGGGCACGAGCTCCAAGAGCGATGACGTCGAGGCGGTCTTCGCGTTCCGCAATATCTCTCTCGACCAATCGGGTGATCGTTGGCGCCGCTTCGGTCTCGATCTGGACGGGATGAACACGACGTCGATTGGCGATGCCGCCGAATGCGTCGCGGCCAATGGAAATCCCTCACTGGATGGCAACAAGGGGATCGACAACGCCTTCGGTCAGTACGTGCTTCCCACCGTGGTGAGCTTGATCTCATGCCTCGAAGACAACATCGCGCTCCACCAGGGCCGTGGCATGGGTACGGCATTGCTCCGACTGCGCGAGTGGAACGGCACGCCAAACGACGCGAAGGTCGATGTAGCGGTGCTTTCCGCCGTCGATGGAACATCGCTCGATGATGTCTCCAACGTGGAATGGGGTGGCCCAAACGGCGCGACCATGATGCTCCCAAACGCGATCGAAGAAGCTCCAGAACCGGCTTGGGACGGGGAGGACTACTTCTTCGTCGATCCGGTGGGCTTGGTCACGGGGGACCTCGATCATCCGGAAACCTGGAAGACCGATGCGTACATTCGCAACGGCCGCGTCGTGCTTCCGCTAGATACCGCTGCCACCTTCGTATTTCCCACCGGCCCGGGGAGCTTCTCGATCTCAATCAACGGCTTTCTGATCGCAGATATCAGCGAGGATGGGCAGGTCCTGGAAAAGGGCATGATCGCGGGCCGGTTCTCCGCTGGTGAGCTCGTTGCGACCCTGAAACCGTTGGGGATTTGCGACGATTCCTTCCGTGGGAGTGTCGTTGGCTTACTCACCAACAATCTCGATCTGCGCGTCGATCCCCACGCTGGAAGCCCCGACGATCAATGCACCGCCACGGGCGTCGCGTTCACCTTCCAAGGGCTTCGGGCGCGAATCGCGAAGAACGTTGCGCCCGTCGAGCTCCCGATTCCCGATCCCTGCGCGGATGGCGGACCCGGGACCGGGCCGGAGCCTGCGTTTGATCGGTGCTGCCGCTCGGTCGCGCTCAACAGCCCGCAGTCGTTGCCCGCCGACTGCACTGCGGAGGATCTGCAGGCCTACGTGGACTTACCGAATCCGATTCCGGTGCCGCTCGAAGAAGGCTTTTAGTCGACTTCGAAAGACTCGCCGCACCCGCAGTCGCCGGTCGCGTTGGGATTCTTCCACTTGAAGCCGTAGCTCATCAGGCTTTGTTCCCAGTCGAGCACTGCGCCCTCGAGGAATTCGATACTCCGGTTGTCGACCACCACCTTGAGGCCGTCGAAGTCGAACACGAGGTCTTTGTTGGGGCGGATCTTCTTGGCGAAGTCGTACACGTAATAGTAGCCGGAGCAGCCGCCGCCCTTGACGCCTAGGCGAAGGCCCTCGATCGGCGCGTCGGCGTCGGCGAGCTTCTGCTTGGCCATTTGCACGGCTTTGGGTGTCAGGGTGATGCCCCTCGCTTCGCTCATTTCCTCTATGTAAGGCGAGAGACCCAGTTCCGCCAGGTCTCCGCGGCGCCGTCACCAGTCGATAGGCTTTCCGCTCGCCCTCCGAGCCCACAACGGCGAGCGTTCTCGCAGCCCTGCGACGGTTTCGATCACCGCATCGGCGACGGTCTGGACCTCGGCCGTGGTGGTCTGCCGCCCAAGGCCGAAGCGAATCGAGGCGGCGCTCCAGTCTTTGGGGACGCCCATGGCTTCGAGCACGTAGCTCGGGCCCGCTTCGGCGCTGCTGCACGCCGAGCCGCTCGAAACCGACACGCGCTCGCTGAGATCGAGGAGCAGCCGCGCTCCGTCGACGTAGCCGAATGACAAATTGAGGTTTCCCGGGTGCCTTGGGCTGGCCGCGCCGTTGAGTTGGACCTCCTCGATCACGTCGAGGAGATGGTCCTTCAAGCCGTCTCGGAGAGACCCGATCCGTGCCGCCTCGGCCCGGCCTTCGTTTTTCATGATCTCCGATGCGGCACCGAACCCCACGATGCCGGGTACGTTGA
Source organism: uncultured Sandaracinaceae bacterium (assembly GCA_964534585.1). Lineage (GTDB taxonomy): Bacteria > Myxococcota_A > Polyangia > Polyangiales > Houyiibacteriaceae > SG8-38. The sequence continues at coordinate 3,428 of CAZHPJ010000333.1, forward strand.
GCGTGCCCGAACGCAACCCTCTCTCGTGGCCGCCGCCATGGATTTGCGTGACGGGGATGCCACGTGTCTGCAAGGACTCTCGGACATACAGCCCGCCAACGCCTTTCGGACCGTACATCTTGTGGGCCGAGATGCTCGCCAGGTCGATGTGCATTTCGTCGACCGAGAACGGCAGGTAACCGAGGCCCTGTGCCGCGTCGCAGTGAAACGTAATACCGCGCTCTGCGGTCAAAGCGCCGATTGCGGCAAGGTCTTGAACCACGCCGACTTCGTTGTTGGCGAGCATCACCGTCACCAACACCGTTTCGTCCGTGAGCGCTTCGGCAACCGCGTCGGCCGTCTCACGCGCGCTTTCCAGGGTCTGCTGGGC
>CAZHPJ010000334.1:0-3726 GCA_964534585.1 uncultured Sandaracinaceae bacterium
GATTCCCCCAGCTGTCCGCAAGGATGTGTGGTACGCCGTAGCCCGTGTAGCGGATAGTCGCCTCGTAGAGCGGGCCACTCGGAGTCTGCGAATCGTTGCCACAGGAAGCACTCGACACCGCCGCCGCGACGAAGGCACCTACTAGGATAGCTCTCGTGGTGTTCACCTGTTGCTGAAACTTCATTGCATACCTCCGTGGGAAAATCCGAATTCTTGTGGTTCCGTCGAGCGCGATAGCAGGTGGAGAACGGACTCCTCGAGTCCGTAGACCGTGTTGGGGTCGATTGGCCTCAGTCCGACCACGCTCGACAACATGAGACCGAGGACGCTGGCTCGCGCACCCTGCCCTCCATCCGGGAGAGGCTGCCCAGCTCCACGGTGACTGCCCGATAGCCTTCCGCGACGACGCTGAGCATCAGCGTGCGTCGATCGTCGAAATGGTGTTGCAGGGCGCCGCGCGCGTCCCCTGGCTTCGCTCCTCTTGACTTCGCCGAGGCAACGACGCCTTGGCTTCGGCTCGGCTCATGACTTAGGGTCACATACTTTCTCGCATGTATTTATTCAACCTACTCTTGCTCAACTCCGTCAACGATTGAAATCATTGGGCAAGATCCTACCTACGCTGGAGCTGAAACTCCGCTACAGCGTCCATTGCCCCCTCGAAGTCCGCCTCGCGAAACCCGGACCCACTCACCAGCCAATCGGTATGCGATGAGTCACGGTCGCCCTGAAAGTGGCCCAACACGTCCAGATGGTCCGCCGTCCCCGCCCACAAGACTTGACCCCAAATCATGCTCGTGGTTGGGACGAGGCCGTCATTGAAGGAGTCATCGAGCTCGCGCCCGAGTTTTTGCTCCAAGTATTCGCGCACGTCCGGCCTGGGGCCGGGAGGTGGATAGACCTTCGAAGTTCGCCCAGCGCCAAGATAGAGCGTAGAAAAGAAAGCCGCAGAGAGCGCGTTGAGCGGAGACCGCAGGTTCTTTGCCACCCGCACTGGCCCAGGTGGCGGCGTGCGCGTCACGACGCTGCCATACCGAAGATCCGGATTGTCCTCGACCCCGGCGTTGAAGATGTCCATCGACTCCGGGGTCAGTTGAATGATCGCCCCCTGATCGTGCCGGATTCCGTCAAACCATTCCCGAACTTCCGTCTGGCCCTCCTCCCCGAGGAAGCTGAGAAGTAGATCGGTGGTCCGGTCCAGGACTTTGAGCTCGATCCCAAGAGCCTGATCGACCCTACCCAAAGCAGCGATCACGGGAGTCAGGATGGTGAGCGGTGGCCCGCCTGCACGCAGCGTCATGTACGTGAGAAGCGAAAGCGCCTCCAGGAGCTGAGTGCCCGCGAGCGTCGTGAAGAAGTGCGCGAGCGGCGTGCCGTAGTGCGGAGTCGCAATACTGGTGACGGTGCGGACGCGACGGAACCAGTCGGGCAGCTCGGGCCAAGCCGTCGGCGACGAGAGAAGCCGCAGGTCCAACCCCCCGGTTGAATGCCCAACGAGATGGATGGTTCCCGCGTCGTCCGAGCATGCTTCTTGGATGGCATCCATGAGCACTTGCGTCCGATGCACGATCGAGCCGGTCGGCGGCGACGAAACCAACACGAACTCACAGTCCGCCCCGCGCTCCAAGAACCGGGTCGCAAGCGCTTCTTCGACGTGCATGAAGTAGTCGAAGCCCCCGAGACGCGCAAAGCCAAAGAGGCCGGGCACTAGAACGATGTGATGCCTAGGACGCCCCATGAGTCGCCGACTCTATCACGTCCGCACCGTACAGCCGACGCGTTGCTCACCATGTGGGGCCTAGCCCTGTGGGCGATGCGCAGCATCGACTTTACGGGGTGCCGCTGATTACCTGCGGTAGCAGATCTGGAGGATGCCGCCGAGGCCGCGGGTTCGGGTGTTCACGCGAAGCTGAAGCTTGTCCGTGCGTATCGCCCTGCGCTGATTCAAATCAACGCCATAGCGCGCGAGCTTCTCGACTCGCGCGGCGAGGTCGCGGATGTCTCGTGACAGGGTGAAGCCTCGAACCTCCGGCGTCTTCATCGCGGCGGCGATGAGGTATGGGTTCGCTAGGCCGAGCACGGTGGCGGGCACCGCCAGGGGTGCCGTTTTGATCGCCGCGGGTGGGGTGTCAGCCGAAACGCTCTTCGTGCCGAAAAGGGAGGCCATGAGTGCGCACACAAAGCACAAAACCCCAAAGTAGGGGCACCTGCGACGGGCTCTCAGGCCCAACTGAACACTCTTCTTCACCAACAACCCATCCAAAGCATGCCAGAAATGACTTTTTTAAGCTAGAGGGGTGAAAAGCGAACGCGCACGGTGACCCCTCAGGGTAGCAAACTACCCGGTTTGCCCCGGCATGCAAAGCGTCTTGCGTCGATGTCACCAAACGTTTGCGCTGCCCCTCCAGCTCGCGAAGAACGCCCACGAAGTCGAAAGCCCGGACGACGCCGGGCTTCAAGCTAAGCGTATGAAATAGCTCTTAGCTCATTCCACGCGATGGGTGCCGCGACGCAGGTAGGCCGGGATGTCGAGAACCGCCTCATCGTGAAGCGCGCTGGCTCCGAAGGCCCGTGTCCCAGCCGCCTGCGAGACGGCGGCCGGCACCCCCTCGAGCGTGGAGGAGAAATCGTCGGCCCGAACCGGTGCCGGTCGCATAGCCCTATTGGCTGAGGTGCCGTTGGAGCTCTGGTTGCTGGAAATCGCCTGGTGAAGGCCGAGCGGGATCGGAGCGTGTGAGGCACGCTCGAAGCCGGTGGCAATGACTGTGACCTTCACCGTATCCGCGAGGTCTGCGTCGGTGACGACACCGAAGATGATCTCGGCTTCCTCGTGCGCCGCCTGCTGCACCAGGCCGGCCGCTTCGTTGATCTCACGGAGCTTGATGTCGGGGCCAGCGGTGAAGTTGATGAGGATGCCCGTCGCACCCTGCACGGACACCTCGTCGAGGAGTGGCGAGTTGATGGCCATCTCTGCCGCCTCGAGCGCGCGGCGGTCTCCCTTGGCGATGCCCGTGCCCATCAGTGCGCGCCCGTTGCTCGCCATGATGGTCTTCACGTCGGCGAAGTCGACGTTGATCATACCGGCATTGATGATGAGATCGCTGATGCCCCGGACCGCTTGGAGCAACACGTCGTCTGCGCGCGCGAAGGCGTCGAGCATCGTGATGTCGTCGTCGCCGAGCGTCATGAGCCGCTGGTTCGGGATCGTGATGATGCTGTCGATGGAGTCGATCAGTTCTTGAACGCCGCGCTCGGCGTTCTTTCCGCGCTTGCGTCCCTCGAAAAGGAAGGGCTTGGTCACTACGCCGACCGTCAGCGCACCCTGGTCATGCGCCACCTGGGAGATGATCGGCGCCGCACCAGTTCCGGTGCCACCACCCATTCCGGCGGTAATGAACACCATGTCTGCGCCTTCCAACGCCTCGGATAGACGCTGCACGTCTTCGAGCGCCGCCTTCCGGCCGACGTCGGGATTTCCGCCCGCGCCAAGACCGCGCGTGAGCTGCAGACCAAGCTGGATCTTCACCGGGGCGAGACTTCGGTCCAACGCTTGCGCGTCGGTGTTGGCCGCGATGAATTCGACGCCTTCGAGCCCTCCGTTGATCATCGTATTGAGCGCGTTGCCACCGCTGCCACCAACGCCTACGACTTTGATACGTGCCTGAAGCTCTGCGTCGTCCGCGAACTCGATCGAGATAGCCATCGATTCCTCCTAAAAAACTTCTC
>CAZHPJ010000335.1:0-3724 GCA_964534585.1 uncultured Sandaracinaceae bacterium
AGGCCTTCTCCGCTGTCGCCAACCGCTCCGTAGTCCTTGAAGCCGGCATCTTCGTGGCTGTTGTCGCAGAACGGCTTGTTCTTCGACTGCCCGCAGCGGCATAGCGCGACTCGGAAGCCCACGCCCGGCATGTCCTGTGCGGCGCCGTCGACCTCGAGATGGCCGCGGACGTAGAGTGGGCCGTTGTACATCACTGAAACCACGTTCTCGGGCTCCGCGACCTCCCCGGCACCGCCGTCTTTGCGTTCGTAGGTCAGTGCGCCGGTGGGACACCGCTTGACCACCTCGGCGACTTCGTCGGGGCTCACGAGATTGGGCTGGCACCAGGGTTGCCGGCCACCGATGAAGAGCTCGTTCTTGGCGCGACCGCACTCCCCGATGTGAATGCATAGACGTCCATCCCAGTGGACGTCTCCCTCAGCACCCTCATAGTTGACGACCTTCTTCTCACTCATGGGATTCCTCCTACCGTTGCGGCGTCGATGGGGTCTACCCGGAACCCAGCTCTCTACTACAGAGGCCCGCAAACCACTAGAGCGAACCGACGCTGAATCGCTCGACGCCCAACAACGTGGTAAGCCGGCTATCCAGATGGGCCATCAGCATCACCACCCTCACCCGACCGCCACTGACATCGCCGGAAACCGCCGGCGTCTGACCATAGCGCTCATACTGACCGCCACGTACATGGTTGCCGAGGTGATCGGCGGCCTGGCCGCCAACTCGTTGGCGTTGCTTGCGGACGCGGGGCACATGCTCTCGGACGCTGCCGCCCTAGCGCTTTCCCTGGTGGCGGTGACAGTCGCGCAGCGCCCCGCGACCGCGCACCGCACCTACGGCTTTCACCGGGCCGAGATCCTCGCTGCACTTGCCAATGGCGCCGCGCTACTCACGCTCGCCGTGTTGATCGCGCGCGAGGCCTGGGAACGCCTCTCTGCACCTCCCGAGGTACAAGGTGAATTGATGCTTGCGGTCGCGTGCGGTGGCTTGGCGATCAACTTGGTGAACCTACGAATCCTGAGCGGAGGCCGCGAGAGCAATCTCAACATCCGAGGCGCCTGGCTGCATGTGATGGGCGACACCCTGGGCAGCGTCGGTGCTATTGCCGCGGGCGCTGCGATTTACTTCCTAGGCTGGCAATGGGCCGACCCTGTTGCGTCGTTCATCATCGCCGCGCTCGTACTGTACTCCTCTTGGGGTCTCATTCGCGAGACCCTCGATGTCCTCATGGAAGGCGTGCCGAAGGGTATCTCCATCGAAGATGTCACCGAGGCTCTCAAGGAGCTTCCGGGGGTACTGGACGCCCACGACCTGCACATCTGGTCGTTGACGAGCGGCAGGAACATCGCGACCGCCCACCTAGTCATCGCCGAAGATGCGGACCACCAGGGCATCATCGATGCTGCCAATCGAACCCTCGCCGACCGCTTCGCGATCCAGCACGCAACCATGCAAGTGGAGCACGACGAGCTCGCGAGCCAATGCAGCCCGTGCGGCACGCCCGCCTCGATGGGCTAGGAGCATGTCAGTCGCCGGTTGGCGATCCGCTAGCACATCTTGCACAGATGCAGACCTTCCCTTGCGCCTCCGCGGGAATCGCTGCGAGCGCGCTTGGGCTCATGGTCGCCGTCATGCACCAACACGACTCTGCCTCCTGCCCCGCAGCGACCGCGCATTCGTTGGGCTTGCCGCACAGAGGGCACTTGGTGCTGTCTTTCGGGTCGGGACGCTCGGTCATTCGATCTCCGTGGCGCGTTCTATCTGTTGGAACCGCTCCTCATAGAGCTGCTCGATGTACGTCTGCATCTCGTTGAGTCGCGCCAACTGCTTTTTCGGCGAGGCTTCTTTCTCGTTCGCGTCACAAAGCTTGGTAAGCTCGCCCACCGCCTCGAGGGAGCTGACCGCACGAGTCGCCGAGATGGCGACCAACGCAGTCATTGCCAGGGCTGGCAGCGCAACCATCAAGAAGCGCGACCAGACGCCAGGCGGTGTACGCCGAATCATCCATGGCGACATCATCACGAGGATGACCGCCACCAAGCTAGATAGCAGCCACGGCCCGTGGCGCCGCCAAACGTGGCGCCATGCTCCCGCGCTTTCTTCCTTGCGGGCCTCGATGCACGGATCCGATTCCTTCAAGTCTCGAAGCTCGTCTTCGACCGCGTCAGCGAGCTCCTCAGCGAGATCTTCGTGGAGACTGACCTGCGACACGTCGATGGCCCGGGCTCCCGAGCGCTTCTCCGGAGGCACCATCGAGAATCGGTTCACGTACACGGTGCGGCCCGAGTCCGCGGTGTAGGAATAGAAGACGGACCCCGACTGGGCATAGGCAATACCGCCGAGCGCTAGAGCGACCGCTAGAGTGAGGAACCGCATCAGCTCTTCTTTACGACCGAAGACAGGATTGCCATACCCAAGACGGCGCTGGCGAACGAGCCGACGATGATGCCAATCTTGGCGGAAACTAGGAGCCCCCCGGAAAGTCCGAGCGACGCGATGAAAAGCGCCATCGTGAAGCCAATGCCGCCGAGGAACGCTGCGCCACCGAGGACGGGCCAAGTCACCCCCTCGGGCCGGGCCGCCCATCCGAGCTTCACGGTCAGCCACGAGGCGCCGAAAATACCAATCGGCTTCCCGAGAAACAGGCCCGCGGCCACCGCAACGGCGACCGGCTCGCCGATCTCACCCAACTCGATCGGCACGCCGGCGTTGGCCAGCGCAAAGAGCGGCATGATGCCGAACGCCACCCATGGGTGAAGCGCGGTCTCAATCCGGAACAAGGGCGACACCACTTCGCGAGACGCGAACGACAGGTCTGCGAGGAGCGCCCTCGCGCTGTCGGCAGTGGTTTCTTCCTTGCGCAGTGTGTCGTCGGTGTGCCGCAAGAAGCCCAAGAAACTCGGCCCGCCCAGCCATGCGTGCACCGGCGTCATCAAACCGATAGTCACCCCTGCGATCGTCGGATGCACGCCGGATTGGAGGGTACAGAGCCAGACCCAAACACCGACGACGAAGTACATGCCGACCGAGCGTACGCCGAGACGGTGCATCCCGACGATCGTCACGAGACCGACGACCGCACCGGTCAACCATATCGCGCTAATCGACGACGTGTAGAAAATCGCGATGACGAGAACCGCCATCAAGTCGTCGACGATGGCCAGCGAGAGCATGAGGATGCTGAGTCCATACGGGATGCGCTTGCCGAGAAGCGACAGACAACCGACGACGAACGCGATGTCCGTCGCCATCGGAACAGCCCATCCACGTTCCCCCGCTTCGCCGTATTGAAGTGCCAGGTAGATCGCAACCGGCACGACGACACCGCCAAGTGCCGCCGCGACGGGCAATACGACCTTCTTGGGATCGCTGAGCTCTCCAACGATGAGCTCGCGTTTGATCTCGAGGCCGATGACGAAGAAGAAGACCGCCATCAGCCCATCGTTGATCCAGTGGGAGAGCGGGTGCGCGAGCTCGAAGTGGCCTACGGCAATGCGAACCTCGTAGTGCCAAAACGCCTCATAGGCCTCGGCATAAGGAGAGTTCGCCGCGACCAACGCAATCGCCGTGCAGATCAAGAGCACGATCCCGCTAGCGGATTCAACATGCATGAACGCCTTCAGCGGCCGCTGGAGGCGCTGAATCGGGCGATTCGGCAGGTGGGTGATCCTAGAATACGAGAGGTCTTCCTTGCCCATCGGCGACCGGCTTATCGCGGAACGTG
>CAZHPJ010000336.1:0-3716 GCA_964534585.1 uncultured Sandaracinaceae bacterium
AGCGGTGGCTAGGCACGCACTCGCACGGGATGCACGATTTACAGCGCTCGTGAGGAGGGCATTTTGGGCAGCCGATGTACGTCCCTCGTGAGCTCTCGCACAGGGTCCGCACACTCCGGCCGCCGCGAAAAAGCTCGGGCGGCGTGCTCGTCAGGACGCAGGCGTCCTTGAAGCACTTCCCGAATGGGGTCTCGCATCGGAAGTCGCACGTTGCGAGGTCGTTCTGTCCGCGGCACTTGGCGAGCTGCTTCTGGTAGTCGAAAAGGTGTGTTTCGTTGACGGCGACACCGCAGTCGCAGCCTTGGGACTGGCAGCTCGTTTCGACGACCCCGCAGGCCTCGCCCTCCTCGCAGGACCGATGCGCCGCGGCGATCTCGATGCTGTCCGGACGCGATTCGGCCTCCTCGCACCCAGCGAGCGAGACGCTAACCACCGCGATCCAGCAGAGTAAACTCCGCCTCCCCATGACATGCGTCCTACCGAAGGTCGCGCCTCATGGCAAGGAAGGGGCCCATTTTCGGCGATGGCTAGCGCGCCTGAAGCCGTGCGATCCGCTCTTCCAGCGGCGGATGGGTCGCCATCAGCTTGCCCATTCCCCCGCCTCGGATACCAAACGCGCTCAGGTTGTCCGGGAGCTGTGACGGCGCGTCTCGCATCGCCCTCAGGCGGTTGAGGGCGGCAGCCATTGCAGTGGCGCCTTCGAGGTCGGCGCCGCCTGCATCCGCGCGGAACTCCCGGCGCCTCGAAAACCATGCCACGATGATGCTGGCGACGAGGCCGAAGGCCATTTGCAGCGCGATGTAGATCATGAACCGGCCCCGCTCGAATTGGCTGGCGACGATCCGGGCGAGGAATATGACGAAGGTGTTGAGCACGCCCTGGATGAGCGTGAGAGTCACCATGTCGCCGTTGGCCACGTGTGAGATCTCGTGTCCGAGGACCGCTTCGACTTCCTGCTTGCTCATCAAGCGGAGCAGCCCGCTGCTGACCGCGACGAGCGCGTTGTTGCGGAACATCCCGGTTGCGAACGCGTTCGGGTCAGGAGAATCGAAGATCGCCACCTCGGGCATACCGATTCCAGCCTGCTTGGCCTGACGCTGAACCGTGCCAACGAGCCATCGCTCGATGTCGTTCGACGGCGTTTCGATGACGCGTGCACGCGTGGACTTCTTCGCGACCCATTTGGAGATCGCCAAAGAGAAAATCGAGCCTCCGAAGCCGAATAGTGCACTCCAAACCAGTATGGTGATGTACGGCGAGTTCGGGGGAATGACGCCGAATGCAGTGAGCGCCGCCATCGCGAGGGCCGCCATGAACAGGACGGCGATGTTTGTAGCCAGAAAAAGCGCAATTCTCAGCATTGACGTACTCCTAGAGCCCGGAACCTAAGGCTCCTTGGTCCTCTCGACAACTACACTCGAGGCAGCTTCGCTATTCCAACAGAAATCACTAATCGGCGACCAGATCGTCGCGCAGCGCGTCCCGTTGGGCGCTCGAGAGCTCGGTTTCCGCCTCGATCCCCGGCATTCCGATGCCGATGGCCGTGGGCGGCTCCTTCCCGATGGCAAACGACAGGTACTGCACCGCAGAAAGGCGATCGTCGCCAACTTGGCGCGGATCCCAGGTCGGACGCACCAGGCTGCCGTCCGGTAGCTTCGCGTAGATGTGCTCGTTGAGGCCCATCCATTCCTGCAACTTCAGGTCGCGCTCGGCTTCGTCATCAATTCCGACCAACAGGGTGCAACCCACGGTGCCCGCCGGATGAATGAGCTCGTTGTAGGTATCGAGCTCGTGCCGGATGTGGTCATCTTTCACGATGCGTTCGATGCGCATCATCTCTTGAATTTGATAGCGCAGCGTCTCATGGTTCTCGAAAAGGAACGTGAAGCACTCGCCCACTAGAATGCGGCGCACCGACTTCGCGCGCAGTGCGGAACCGCGGACGGATTCACGTTGCTCGCCATAGGTGATGTAGTCGAGTATCTCGGAGCGTTCTACCAGCTTCACTTCGCTTCTCCTTCCGCCGTCTTCCCGGAGGGTAGTGCTTTGGGCCCGCCGAAGCCATCCTCACGATAGGCGCGCGCCAGAATCGACATGGGGTGCATGGGTTTCACGCCCGCATGCTGTTGAAACTGGATCGCAGCGAGGGGGCAGTCGGTTGCCCAGATTTCCGCATCTGCTTGCTTCATCTCGTCAAACGCCTTCTGTCCGACTCGAATCGAATACTCGAACCCTTCGACCGTCATGGCGTGGGTGCCGTCGTGGCCGCAGCACTCCATCACGGTGGTCGCAGTGACTCCGGGAATCTTGCGAATGAGGTCGCGCCCTTTGAAGCCGACTCCCTGTGTGCGGAGGTGACATGGCGCGTGGTAGGCGACCTTGTTCCCCGGGGTGCTCTTGAAATCGGTGTTGAACCGCGCCTCTTTTCGCAGCGACCATAGAAACTCGCTCGGGTCCGCTACGGCTTCCGCTAGTTTCTGGGCGCGGTTACGATCTTCTCCCTCGAGGAGCTCGGGGTATTCGCGGCGAAGCATCATCGAGCAGGTCGGGTTGAGAGCGATCACCTTCGCCCCGGCTTCCACGTACGGCATGAGGCGGTCGAGGTTCGCGTGGGCCTTCTTGCGGAGCAGCTCCAGGTTGCCGCCTTCCCAAGCAGGCATGCCGCAGCATTCGAGGCCCTTCTCGCAGCGGACGTCGACCTCGTTCCTCTCGAGCACCTCGACTGTGTCCATTCCGATCTGTGGCTCGTTGCCCTGGACGTAACAAGTCTGAAAGAGCACGGCTTCGCCGCCGACGCCCTTGTCCATCAACCCTGCACCCCGCGCCCACGACTCGAAAGTCGTGTGAGCAAAGTCGGGAAGCAGCTTGCGCCGGTCGATGCCGACGAGCTTTTCCATGAACCAGCGGTGGATGCCGACGCGGTTCATCACGTTGGCCATGCCGAAGCTCGCGCGCGCCATCGCGCCGGCGCGGTCGGGATCTTCGAGCACCTTCAGCCGCAACTTGTGCGGCTGCTCGTGCTTTGTGTGCCGGATGGCATCATAGCGGTGCACGAGCTTGGGGAAGTCCAGCTGGAACTCGTGTCCGTCGCGCGGCGTGTAGGGACACTGCACTTCGCAGAGCTTGCATTGAAAGCAAGCATCCATGACGCGCTCGGTTTCGCGCGGCGTGAGCTTGCTGACATCGCCATCGTGCTCGTCGTCGATCGCGGAGAACAGGATCGGAAACGAGTCGCAGTACTTGAAGCACATGCGACAGCCATGACAGACTTCGAAGACGCGCCCGATTTCCTGATCGAGCGCGTCTTCGTCCCAGTACTTCGCCTCGCTGGGGTCGTAGCTCAACCCGTCTGTTGGCTGGTACGAGATCTGCCTCTTGGCTCCCTTGCTCACGCGCGGTGAAAGCCCTGTTTACGAGATGTCGTCGAGAAGCGACTGGAAGCGTCCCGCATGGGACTTCTCGGCCTTCGCCAAGGTTTCAAACCAGTCTGCGATCTCGCCGAAGCCTTCTTCACGCGCGGTCTTGGCGAAGCCCGGGTACATATCGGTGTACTCGTGGGTCTCGCCTGCGACAGCGGCTGCGAGGTTGAGTGAGGTGTCGCCGATGGGCAGGCCCGTTGCCGGGTCGCCGACCTTCTTGAGATAGTCGAGGTGTCCGTGCGCATGGCCGGTTTCTCCCTCGGCCGTCTCGCGAAAGTTGCCCGCAACCTCGGGATA
>CAZHPJ010000337.1:0-3709 GCA_964534585.1 uncultured Sandaracinaceae bacterium
GACGGCGTTGTTCCCCTTTCGACATTCCGAGGCAGCTTCCTCGCCGACTACGGCGTTGAAATGATCGACGGCGCAATGAAGGGCCTAGCCGCGCGTGCGATCGTCGTCCTCGATGAGAACAACAAGGTGCTGCACACCGAGCTCGTCCCCGACATCGTCCAGGAGCCCAACTACGACGCAGCCATCGCCGCGGTCAGCTAGGACAGCAAGCGCCGCGCTTCGGCGACGACACGTTCGACCGTGATGCCGTACTTGTCGTAGAGCACGTTGTACGGCGCCGACGCGCCGAACCGATCGATGGTGACGAACGCCGCATCGTTGCCGACCCAACGGTCCCAGCCTTGCCGAATGCCAGCCTCGACGACGACCTTGGCGGCGACTCCGCGTGGAAGGACCTCTTGCTGATAGCCTTCGTCTTGCTGCTCGAAGATCTCCCAGCACGGCATGCTGACCACCCGCACTGCGGCCCCCTCCTGCTCGAGCACATCGGCCGCAGCGATGGCGATCTCGACCTCGCTGCCGGTGGCAACGAGGATCACATCGGGACCGCCGCCCCCCGCCTCACGCAGCGTGTACGCGCCACGCTTGGCCTTTTCAGCACTGGCAAACGCGGTCCGATCGAGCACCGGCACGTTCTGCCGCGTCAACGCCAGCGCAGCCGGCCCGTCCCAGTCGAGGGCGGCCTTCCAGCACTCGCGAGCCTCGTTCGCATCTCCTGGCCTGAACACCGCAAGGTTTGGAATCGCACGCAGGGCTGCGAGGTGCTCCACGGGCTGGTGCGTTGGGCCGTCCTCCCCGAGCCCAATGCTGTCGTGCGTGTAGATGTAGCAGGTGTGGAGCTTCATGAGCGCAGCGAGCCTGACCGAAGGCCGCATGTAGTCGCTGAACACGAGGAAGGTTGCGCCGTAGGGGATCACGCCGCCGTGAAGCGCCATACCGTTCATCGCTGCGCCCATACCGTGCTCACGAATGCCCCAATCCACGTTGCGAGGGACACCCTCGGCCCCGGGCAAGAAGCTCGGAAGGCCCTTCATTTGGCTGTTGTTCGACCCTGCGAGATCGGCAGAGCCGCCGACCAATGAGCCGATCTTGGTCGCCAAAGCGTTGAGCACGGCACCGCTTGCTTTTCGCGTTGCGATGCCCTTCGGATCGGCGTCGAAAATCGGTAGGTCAGCGTCCCAACCGGTCGGCAACTCGCCGGCCAGCGCCCCAGCGAGCTCCTTCGCGGCCTCAGGGAACTCCGCCCGGTAATCCGCCAGACCCGCCTTCCATGCTTCGTGGTTCTTGGCGCCCCGTTCGCGAATCCCCTCTGCGGCTGCCGCGAGCTCGTCGGGCACGAAAAAGGGCTCGGTCGGCCACTCCATGATTTGCTTGGTTGCGATGATCTCGTCCTCACCGAGCGGCGCACCGTGGGCACCCGACGTGTCGCGCTTGTTTGGCGCAGGATCGCCGATGATGGTGCGCACGCGGATGAAGCTCGGGCGGTCGTCCGCAGCCGCCGCCTTGGCCGCCTGGATTAGCGCAGGGAGATCCCCGCCATCGTCGACGCTCTCGGTATGCCAGCCATACGACGCGAAGCGCGCCAGCACGTCCTCGCTGAAGCTGAGGTCCGTCCTGCCATCGATCGTGATCTCGTTGTCGTCCCAGAACACGACGAGCTTTCCGAGCTGTAGATGACCCGCGATCGATGCGGACTCGGACGCAACGCCTTCCATGATGTCACCGTCCGATGCGATGACCCACGTGCGGTGATCGAAGAGCGTGTGCCCCGGCTTGTTGAAGCGCGCAGCCAGATGCCGTTCGGCCATCGCCATCCCAACACCGTTGCCGATGCCCTGCCCAAGCGGGCCGGTCGTCGTCTCGACGCCCGGCGTGACGTGGACCTCTGGATGGCCGGGCGTGAGGCTCCCCCACTGCCGAAAGTTGCGAATGTCGTTCAGAGAGACGGCATAGCCACTGAGGTGGAGCAGCGCGTACTGCAGCATCGACGCGTGGCCGCACGACAAGACGAACCGGTCGCGGTCGGGCCAATCCGGATTGGCCGGATCATGACGGCGGAGCTCGGAAAAGAGCGCCCAACCTAGGGGCGCAAGCGCCATCGGCGTGCCAGGGTGGCCCGAGTTGGCGGCCTGGACCGCATCCATGGTCAGGCCACGAATCGTCTTGATGGCGAGCTCATCGAGCTTCGCGGTGTTCCCCATGCTGCTGTCCTCTCTACTTCGCGGGCCGGATCTAGCAGGCCAAACGAAAACGCAAAAGGTGCGCCGGAGCCTTTTTCGCCTACCGCTGGACATCACCCCGAATCGCCACTAACAACCCCCAACGCGGGCAGCCGATTGTTGACTAGTTCGATCGGGTTTGCCGATCCGGCAACGCCCGCGCAGGAGGAAGGGATGCCTCAGGTTTTCGTGCCAAAGGAGATCGCTGATGGTGAGACTCGGGTCGCGTGCACGCCGGAAACAACGAAGCGCTACGTCAAAGAAGGCTTCGATGTCGTCGTAGAAAGCGAAGCGGGCAAGCACGCTCACTTCACCGATGAGCACTACCGCGAGGCGGGCGCCAAGATCGTCGCCGGCTCAGAGGCGGAAGCCGCTTGGGGGAGCGCCGACATCGTCTTCCGAGTCTACCCGATCACCCCGGAAGAAGCGTCCAAGATCAGGGAGGGCGCAATCCTCATTGGCTTCATGTCGCCCCACAAAAACCTCGAGTCGGTGCGGGTTCTGCGTGACCGCAGGGTCAGCACCATCGCGATGGAGCTCGTGCCGCGCATCAGCCGTGCCCAGTCGATGGACGCGCTCAGCTCGCAGGCTTCGATCTCGGGCTACCAGGCCGTGCTCGTGGCAGCGACCCAGCTCGATAAGTTCTTCCCTCTGCTGATGACGGCTGCCGGCACGATTCAGCCCGCGAAGATCGTCATCATGGGCGCAGGCGTGGCTGGGCTCATGGCGATTGCGACCGCACGCCGTCTCGGCGCAGTGGTTGATGTGTCAGACATCCGGCCCGCCGCCAAAGAGCAGGTCGAATCGCTCGGGGGGCGGTTCATCGACTTTCCGATGGACGAGAGTGGCGAGGGCGAAGGCGGCTACGCGCGCGAGCTCACCCCGGAGCAACTCGAGGCCCAGCAGGCGATCGTCCGCAAGAAGGTCGTCGCCGCGGACGCCGTGATCACGACGGCGCTCGTGCCTGGACGCCCGGCGCCGAAGCTCATCACCAAGGACATGGTCGCCGAGATGCGCGCAGGCGCGGTCATCGTCGACCTCGCCGTCGAGCAAGGCGGCAACTGCGAGCTCTCGAAGAGCGGTGAAACGGTGGTCGAGCACGGTGTGACCATCATCGGCTACCCCAACATGCCTGCCTCGACCCCCGCCGACGCGAGCTTGCTCTACGCCCGCAATATCCAGGCGCTCCTTCTCAGCGTGGTGTCCGAAGGAGAGGTCGTTCTGAACCTCGAGGACGAGATCCTCGACGGCACCCTACTCACCCACAACGGCGAAGTCCGGCACAGACCGACCGCCGAGGCCCTCTAGGAAAGGAGATCAACCGTGACTTTGGGACCTCTGCTCATAGGCATCTACGTGTTCGTGCTCGCTAGCTTCGTCGGCTTCGAGATGATCACCAAAGTACCCCCGACCCTCCCTACACCCTCGATGAGCGGCGCAAACGCGATCAGCGGCATCACCCTCGTCGGGGCGGTCGCCGCAGCGACGAC
>CAZHPJ010000338.1:0-3699 GCA_964534585.1 uncultured Sandaracinaceae bacterium
GGTCGGCCGGTTCTTGATCAGGGGCGCGGAGACGATTTGGCAAGACGGACCAGTCACCCGGGCCGTCCGCGCCGGCGCCATCCTCTATCTCGATGAGATTATCGAGGCGCGGGAGGACGTGATTGTCGTCTTGCACTCGCTCACGGATCATCGCCGGGAGCTCTACATCGATCGGCTCGATGAAACGCTCGTGGCGCCCGAGGACTTCATGGTCGTCGCGAGCTTCAATCCCGGCTATGCACGGGGCTTCAAGGAGCTGCGCCCTTCCACGCGCCAGCGCTTTGTCGTGCAGCGCTTCTCGTATCCAGAGGCCAAGGTCGAGACCGAGATCGTCGCCCACGAGGCCAAGCTCCAGAACGGCACATCCAAGCGTCTCGTGGAGTTTGCGAACAAGGTGCGCGCGATGGAAGAGCTCCAGCTGCCGGAGACGGTTTCGACCCGGCTTCTAGTGACGGCCGGCAAGTTGATGGCTAGCGGCGTCTCGCCTCGGGTTGCCTGCAATGCTGCGGTCGTGCAGCCGATCACGGACGACCCTGCGCAGTTGGAAGCCCTGCAGGACCTGGCCAACCTGATGTTCTGATGGAATGGGATCAGCGAGCATTCGCTTGGCTCTATCGTTCGTTCCGGCGAGTGAGTGGCAGGGGCCGAGCAAATGAAGTCGAGCCCCCACTCGAGTCGCTGACGCCTCGCTTCGAAACGCTGAGCAACCTGCTCTCCGGCACGAAATGGGACGTCGTCGCTGGCAGCGGCATGGGCGGGGTAGCGCCAGGGCGTTTGGTCTTGCCCGAAAATCTCGCCTGGCTGCCTGACCCAGACGAGCAGGCGTCGTTTTATCTTTACCGCGTCGTCATCGGCGTGACCGCAGCAGAGCTCGGGTTCGTTGCAAGCGACGATTGGTCGGCTCGCCGTCGCGCGCTGGCGATGCTGATCGGCGTGCCGAGCGTCCAAGAAGCGATTGCTGAGCGCTACCCCGGCGCCGAGTCTCTCGTCGATCGATGCTCGGCAGCTGTGGCCGAACAGTTCCCCTTCGGCGAACGCACCGCCGAGACTCGGTGCTTTTCGATTGCGTGTCAGGCGATCCTCGGTCGAGACATCGGCGCGGTTAGCGATGATTCCGTGGCTTCGATTCTAGCTCGGGAGCTCGTCGATGTGGCCGCTCCGAAGCACACGCCTCGGAGCCTTGCGGAGGCGTCGTCGGACTTCGAACGTGTGCTCGCCAAACTGTCGAGGCGTCGCGCCAATGGAGAATTGACGTCGCCGTGGGGGCTTCTGATGCCTCCGCCGACGCCGTGGAACGTGGACCTCGACTTTCCCGATGATCCACAAAGCACGCTGCCGACTGGTACCGAGCGCAAGATGCGCCGTCGGCCCACGGACGTTGAATACGTCGACATCGAGTCGCAGAAGGACCGTGACAACCCCCTCGTCCACTCGTTCGAGAAAGTTCACACGGCTACCGAGTATCAGAGCGGTAGGAAGCAACTCGACGGTTCCGATCAGCTCGCAGAGCAAGAAGAGGCTCTCGACGAGCTCGAGCTCACCAAGCTAACGCGGACCACGGAGACCGCGCAGTCGATCTATCGCGCAGACCTACAGGCGGGGCTACACACGGCCGACCTCGCGGAAGGGCCGGAGTCGACTCGTGCGCACCGGTACCCCGAGTGGAACTTCAAGGGGCGCGAATACCGTGAGGGTTGTTGCACGGTCAACGAACAGCTCTCCCCGCCGAGCAGCCCGGCGGCGACCGTGGCGTCGGCAAGCCGGCGGCTTCATGGCGAGGTCTTACGCCTGCAGGCCGAGCTCAAACGTCTGGAGCTCGAGCGGCGCTGGCGCAACCGTCAGCTCGATGGCGCTGAGATCGACATCGATGCGCTCGTCGACCGTCAGGCAACCCTGATGGCAGGCCGACATCCGGACCCGCGCATCTATGTGCGGCGGAAACTGCACGACTCCGAGCTTGCCATGCTCATTTTAGTCGACGCGAGCTTGTCGAGTGATTCCTGGGTTTCCGGGAAGCGCATTTTCGACGTCGTCCGCGATTCGACCCAGGTCCTGGTCGAGTCCTTCGAACCGACATCGGCGAAGCTCTCTGTCGGCGCCTTCTACAGCAACACGAGGCGCGACTGCCGATTCTTGCTCGCGAAAGGATTCGACGATTCCTCGCGTCTGGGGCTGCAGCGGCTCCATGCGGTCTCTCCTGCTGGCTACACGCGTATCGGTCCAGCCATCCGTCACGCACTGCAGGTGCTGGACCGCAGTGGTGCGCGCCGCCGCCTCATTCTGCTTCTCACCGACGCCAAGCCCACCGACTACGACCACTATGAGGGGCGCTATGGCATCGAGGACGTGCGTCAGGCTCTTCGGGAGGCATCGGAGCAGGGCGTTCATTGCCTCGCGCTGGCTGTACGCGACAAGAGCGAGGCATATCTCACGCAGATGTTCGGACCGTGCGGTTGGATGCTGCTTCCAGACGTTCGCTCCCTTCCGAGCCACTTCGTCTCCGTGGCGACCAACTTCCTCAGAAGCTGACAATCAGCCGACGACCGTGGACGCGATCAGATACACAGCCAGGATGGCAAGCACGAGTTGGAACCAGAACACAAAGCGTTCCTTGGAGATCCGACCTAATAAGTGCTTACCGAAGTACGTCCCGCCGATGACGGCCACGACCAAGCCCGCGAGCACCGGCGCGTAAGGCCCGTAGCTGAAGCTCAGCGCCAAGAACGCCGGGATCTTCAACAAGTGGAGCCACGTTTGGCAGACTGCTTTCGTCGCGATGACCTGCTCGTTGTCGAAATCGTCGCGCAGGAAGAAGGGGGCGAGAAACGGTCCGGTTGCGCCAACGAAAATCGCCAGCAGTCCTGCTACGAGGCCCAGGACGGCATACGACCAGATCGGCGGGTTGCGGAGCTTCGGCTTGTACTGGCGCCACACCAAGAAGAGCAAAATGAACGCGCCTATCCAGGCGCGGAACCAGGTGAGCTGCAAGTCCGACCAGACGCTTGCTGCAATCGCCACGCCGGCAACAGCGGGAACCATGAACGCGAAGAAGATCGACCAGCGCACGTACCGGCGGAAGGCCCACGTCCGCGTCCAGTTGGACGCGAGCTGCACGATGCCATGAAGCGGAACCACGACCGGCGCGGGGAGTAGGGCGGTCATCACGCCGAGCAGGGTGACGCCCCCAGCCATGCCGAGAATTGCGGAGATGGTCGAGGTGACGAAGCACGCAGCGACCAGCACGACGATCGTGGCCGTTTCGAACACGCTTGCAGGCTAGCCCACTCTGTTCCCTCGGTCCCGCGAGCGGTGCTACTGGCTCTTCCAGGCGAGCATGCCGCCGCGCATCGAAGCCATACGCTTGAAGCCGAGCTTCTCGAGCTCGAGCGCGACCCGTCCAGACCGCCGGCCCGAGCGGCAGATCGTGATGACCGGCTCTTCCTTGTCCCAGGACTTCGATGCTTCGTCGACCGTTCCCATCGGAATCACCTCCGCGCCTTCGATGATCCCGTCGGATTGAGCCTCATCGATTTCTCGAACGTCGACCATCCGAATCGCACCCTTGTTTTCAGCCACCCAAGCGACCGTGACTTCCGGAACCCCTTCTGCAGTGCGTCCGATCGCCGCCCAGCCACGCTCGGGGGGGGGCTCGCCCGACATCGATATCGGGGGCACGAGTCCGCACTGCAGGTTGGCGGG
>CAZHPJ010000339.1:0-3696 GCA_964534585.1 uncultured Sandaracinaceae bacterium
GTACCTGGTCGGTCACTCGAACGGCGGCTTCATGTCGTTCCGAATGGCGTGCGAAGCGTCCGAGCTCATCACTGCGATCGTGAGTCTCGCCGGCTCCACGTTCGACAACCCGGCTGACTGTCAGCCCGCCACTATCCCAGTCAGCGTCCTTGCCGTCCACGGAACCGCGGACGACACGATCCCATACGCAGGCGGAAGCATCGAGTTCGACGGCGAGGTTTTGCCTTTCCCTGGGGCGGTGGAGACGGTCGAGCGATTCGCATCTGCGGGCGGCTGCAATACGGCTTCGCCAACCGATGAGGGGTCAGTGGACCTGGTTCCCGCTCTCGATGGCGCCGAGACCGACAAGGTCGCGTACTCAATAGGCTGTGACGAGGGCATCGACGCCGGGCTTTGGACGCTCAACGGTGGCGGGCACACCCCGTTCTTCTCGACCGCCTACGCCGACATGACCACCGACTGGCTCTTCCGCCACAGCCGCTAGCCGCTCACCGCGAGCGTGAGCGCAAGAGCCGTCGGCGATACTTGGGCAGGGCCGGGATCGACACCACACGCGACTGCTTGGACCAGAACAATCGCGCGAGTAGAGGTGTGTGGGAGCCCTTCACGTGGAGCGCGCGGCCGAGCCAATCGTCGATACGGGCGCGATGGTCACGCCACGACCGCCCCGGGTCGGCCCCTGGCTGGAGGCAATCGTCTTGAAAACGCTCGAGGTCGTCGGCGAACGAGAGCCGGCGAGGATGGTAGTCCGCGAGGCACGCGCGGTGGAGCCGCTCGTGGGCCCACCAGATCTCTCGCTCGTCGAAGCGCGCGTCCGCTGCCGGGCGCGGCGGCAAGACCTCCGGGTCGAACGGCGCAGGCTTGAACACGCTCAGGCACGGTGAAGAAGTGCCTGTTGCCCACACCGTTGGCCCCGACGCATCGAGCCGTGCGATGATCGAGCTCGTGGTCTGTGCGGAGGTCCGCGTCGGAAGCCACGACGCATGCGCACACGGCGACTCGCTGCGTAGCCCCGTGCCCGGCTCGAGCGCACCGTGATCGGTAAGCGCTCGGATGAAGTCGCGTGCTCGAGGCTCTCGAACGCCGGTCAAGGAGCGGCCTGTGCAAGCGCGGCGAATGCGAGCACCAGCCAACAACGACATCGCGCGGTCGGTAAACGCGCCGGCAAAGCTGAAGCCGTTCGCAGACTTTAGCCATCCTCGGTCTCGTGCAAGCTTGTAGGCGGCGCTGTGCACCCGATCGAAGTCATCTTCAATCGTCAGTGCGTTCGAAATGGTCGCTACGCCGTGAACACGCTTCGCGGCCCAGTACTGACCAGCGGTTTCGAACACCCACGCGGTCGTGGCGTCCGCGATCAAGAACGAGCTGTGATAGCGAAACGAATGATGCCGGTGCGCCATCGCACCGCCTTGTGTGAATCGCTCGGTGAGCTCAATCAGTTGCTCGAGCGCGTCGTCCGCCGTTCGGCAGGTCATCAGGGCGACACGTTGAAAGTCCATCCCGGTGTAACCGGCTTTCGGGACGGGCAACCGGGTGAACACCGCTTCGTTGCCAATCGCGACGCCGTGCTCGTTGACGCCCATCTCACAGCCCCACATCCAGGCCGGCCGGCTGAGCAATAGGCGCGCGTCACTCGACGCGGCGGGTAAGCCCTGGGGGGCGGCTCCGGCCGCGGAGCCATCGTGACATTCGATGAACTGCGCCTCGCTCGGCTCCCGGTCACTGTTCTTGGCAAACCAGACAGGCCCGCTCTTGGGCACCACGACTACGCTGTCACACACGCGGCCCACCGTACCACGGCTCGCGGCCCCCCAAGCCAGATCAAAAGAGACGGTTCCCTTTTTTCTTAGGATTCGTTTTCGAAGACGCCGTGACGGCCGGCGCCTTTCGCGAAGTGCTTGGCGCCGGTGGCGGTTTCGCCGCTTTCGATGGTGTCGAGGCCTAGCCGGAGCTCGTTTCGCATGGCTTCGTTTTCGGTCATGGCCCACTGCTCGATTGCGGAGCGGCGGTCGCTGCGCATACATCGTTGGGGGTGGCTTGCGATTTCTTCGGCGAGCTCGATCGCCGCGTCGAGCGCTTTGCCGCTGGGAACGACGCGGTTGGCGAGGCCCATCCATGCGGCCTCTTTGGCCGACACGGGACGGCCGGTGAGGATCAGATCCATAGCGCGGCTGTGACCGATCAATCGGGGCAGGCGGACGGTACCGAGGTCGATCAACGGCACGCCGAAGCGGCGGCAGAACACACCGAGCACCGCGTCGTCGGCCACGACGCGAAGATCGCACCAGAGGGCGAGCTCGAGGCCTCCCGCAACGGCGTGGCCTTCGATCGCGGCGATGACCGGCTTGCTGAGATGCATGCGTGTAGGACCCATCGGTCCGTCCGCTTCGGGGGAGAAATCCCGCTGCTCACCTGCAGCCACCGCTTTGAGATCCGCGCCGGCGCAAAAACAGCCACCCGACCCGGTCAACACGGCGACGAGCGCCGTCTCGTCCTGGTCGAAGCGGCGGAACGCTTCTGCAAGCGCATTGGCGGTTGGCACATCGATCGCGTTACGCACTTCAGGCCGATCGATCGTCACGACGGCAACGCGGTCTCGAACCTCGTAGCGAACGCCCATCCGTCAGCTCCGTATGTGATATTCGGTCGCGTAAAACGTTTCAGTCTTCCGCATGTCGAGGAAGCCGTTGACGTCTTTCGCGACGCGCAACATGTTGGGCAACATCTTGAGCGCGCCACCGAAGAAGCGCGCCGGGTTCAAGAAGTCCGCGCGAGTACGGCACGCCTCGAGCACAATGCCATCCGAGGGATCGGCCCCTTCGGTCACCGACTCGCCGACGACGTTGCGCTGGTAGTACCAAAGCGGGTGAATCTCGAGTGACAGCGGCGTGTGCCCATCACACCAGCGCCGGATGAACTCGTCCGTGCTGATGCCGGCCTTCTTACGAAGCATCGTGAGAAGAATCGGCGATGGCGTTGGTTCACCATCGCTCCAAGTCTTGTCATAGACGACGGGATAGGTCTCTTCGACCTCGTACCCAGAAATCGAGCTCGCAGCGTCCTGCAGCGCGTCCGAGAAGCGGGCGGGATTCTCCGCATCGTCGTAGACATTGAAGACCGCGATCGGCTGACTCTTGAACGGAAAGAGCGACAGCTTGGGCGGCGGCGCCTCGGTCACCGTCAACTGAAGCTTCGACGGCTCGAGGTCCAATAGCTGCCGGCTTACATCACTGCGCATGCGTTCGCCCCAGGCCTCGTGGCTCTCGCCGTTGCCGCGCAACACGTACATCCATTTCCGTGGGCTCATCCGGCGGTTCTAGTCGGCAACATCATCCACGGCAATACCTGCCGCCTTTTGGGCGAACAGATGTGTGCTTGAGCCTATCGCTACGGCGCACTAGCCTCGGCGCCGGAGGTCCTATGAAACGCACTTGGCTTATTCTCGCATCAGCACTCTTGGTCTCAGCATGTAGCGAATCCGGCACTGCAATCTCCTACCCGCTCCTCGACTGTGACTCGCTCGTTCCCGAATTCTGCGGCTACCCGTTCCCGTCCAACGTCTACACGGTGCCAGACAGCAACACCGTAACCGGGCGTCGTGTGTCGTTCGGAGACGAGTTTCTCGGCAATAATGACTCCGACCCATGGGATCTGAGCGACGGCTTCTCAGCGGGCACGCCGATCTTGACCTATCTC
>CAZHPJ010000340.1:0-3671 GCA_964534585.1 uncultured Sandaracinaceae bacterium
GTTCACCTTCCGCCGGCTGCCCACACCGACGCGGGTCGCCCCCGGGGTCGCGCGGCAAATCGGCTCCGGCGACGTGCGGATCGAGGTCTCGGACCTGACGCCCGACACGGTCGTGTGGATCGGCGGGCAGCCGCCCGGGGACGTGCTCGTCAACGCCAACGCGGGAGTCGTAACCGGCGAGCTGCCTCCCGGGCGAGCGAAGTCGCGAGTTTGCGGTCCATCTGTAAAGGCAGATAACCAACCTCTCGGTGGAGAAGCGTCAGAATGATCGCAGCTCCAACTGCGTCGGCCATTGCCGTAGCGCCAACGAAATAGATCAAGGGTGCGTGGAGGAACCACAGGAGCCCGATGATGCAAAGTTGGACCAGTCCACCGATCGCCGGCGCCCAGGCGATGCGCCTATTGAGATGACGCGCCTGATAGGCGACCTGAACCGGACGAAAGACCGAGCTGCTCAGCACCATCAAGGCCGCGACTACACCGATCCACCCGCCGCTCTCCGACGACGCGCGCACGGTGAGCGACATGCCAGCCGCGACGGCGAACGCTATCGCCCCCGTTAAGAGGCGGGTTGTCATCAGCGTGCCGACCACGTGCATCAGATCGGTGGGCTTCGCCGCCGCGCGCCGGAGTCCGATCGAGTCGAGCCCGAAAATGGCCGCGGCGCGAAATGGATCGACCCAAGCGATCGCAGCGGTGAGGATGCCGTACTCACGTTTGTCGATCAGAACCAGAAGTGAAACGGCGACTAGGGCCTGGGTAACCGCGATGCTTGCTTCACCGAGGAAGACAAAGACCGTATTGCTGAAAACAGTCTTCGCAGATGGGCTTTGATGTGACGGAGTAGAGTGCATGGTGCGCAGGCGAAGCCGACGCATTCTACGCTCTTGTCGTCACAATGGTCGAAATTCGCTGGCGCCTGTCCCGTGCTGCGACCGCAGGTGGGCTCGGCGGAGTTCCCAGGTGACGCGACCACCGAGTAGCAAGCCAATGCCTACGCCGAGGACAATCCTCAGTCGACGCGCGATGATCGCAGTCACGCCCAACGCCGGATCGAGGCCGGCCAGCTGGAAAATCGCTGCGCTGCCGCCTTCGAGCGTTCCGACCTGGCCGGGTACGAACGCGGTTGCCCACGTGGTGAGCGTGCTGGTGGTCTGGGTCAAGAGCGCGATGAGGAAGACGTTCCCCTCCGTCACGAGCGGCTCGAGAAGAAACCACATTTCTATCATCTGCGCGACGCGCGCACCCGACGAGAAGAGAGCCGCTCGAAACACGTCGCGGGGTCGTTCGCGGAAGAACTCGCACATGAGCCTGTCGACGTCCTCCGCGTGGTCCGCGATTGCCTGTGGATCGCGGAACGAGACGAAGGGTAGTCGTTGAGCGATGGTGAGCGCCTTCGACAACGTCCCGTGACGAACGAGCCCTAGGAGGACGAGAAAGGCCACGACCGCGATGAGTGAGACGATCAGAAGTGGCATCGTCGCCACCAGCGGCGCATCCAGCCAGAGGACACAAATGAAGGCGCCAATGACAGACGCGGCGGCGACCGAGGTCGAGTTGATGCCGTTGTAGAGGATCAACGACGCCACGAGCGGCCTTCCATCGACCTTGCCGCGCAAGAGCGAGGCCTTGAGGACCTCTCCCATGCCACCGCCCGGGGTCATGGCATTGAGAGCGTGGCCAGCCCAAAACACTTTGAGCAGGTCCCAGTAGCTTGCGCGCGAGGAATCCGGCGGCACACAAGACCTCCATGTCATGGTCGACAGGAGCTGCGACGAGACGTAGGCCAAGAAGGCAGGGACGAACATCCAGCCGATGCGCGAGAGCTTGTCGAGAATGCCTTGCGCGCCAAGGCGAGCGACAAGCGCGATGAAGAGCAGCAGACCGAGCCCGAGAAAGAAGGCATTGAGGGCCTGCATGGAAGTCCATCGCGACGATCTCGTCGGGGGTTTTTCCACGGGTATCCACGCTTACTGGGGCGCGCCTCGAAAGTTACGCGCCGTGCTCTTCGGCCCGCAAAAGGCCGGCGGCCTGAACGAGATCGCGCCGGTGTACCAGGAGCAGGTAATCGGCAACCAACACCCCCAAACCAACCAAACAGAAGATCGCGAATCGGCTGCCGAGAAACGATGTGAACATGAGAATCACGGCAAGCAGGTCGCGACGGGTCGCGCGGAAAAAAATGTCGATTGCTCGTAGCGATACGCTGCTGGACTCCCGGGCCGCTCGTCGAAGCGACCTATCGAAGAACACGAACGAGGCGCTGGGTGCATACTTACGCACGAAGAGAAGAATCACGAATAGCGTGAGCACCACGAGAGCCAAGACGATCACGAGCGACCAGCCCTCTACCGCGGTGAGTCCCTCGCGCGTCCATCCGATGCCGAAGCCGACGAGCGTCGCTAAATACGTCAGGTTGTCCGCTAGAGAGTCGATCGCAGCGCCGAGCTTCGAGTCTTGAAGGGTGACCCGCGCCATCTCACCGTCCACACCGTCGAACATCGACGCGAACTGAAAAAGCACTCCGGTTACGGCCAGCCAAAACGCACCGGGCTGTGCTCCGGCGAAACCACATGCCAGACCCACAGCTAAGCTGATCGCGCTCGCGGCGTTCGCGTTCAAGCCCGCTCTGAGAAACCAACGACTGAAGAATCGACTTTGCGGGCGATTGAACCGACGAGATACCCAACCGTCGGTGCTCTTTCCCGTGCGGAGAAGAAGGATCCGTTCGACCTGCCGGCGCTTCGACTCGTCGGATACATCGAGGAAGTCGTGCTCCGGCAACTGGTGAACCGGCGTTTCTTTCGAGACTCGCCCCCAATCGAGCTCGGCACCATCGGGAGCACCCAATCGACGAGGCGGCTCGAGCTCTCGAAGAACATCGAACAAGCTTTGCTCTAGAACGATGTCGTCGGGGACGGTCAGCGTCCGGTCATCTCCATCGGCCGCGGTCACGCCCACGAGGGCAGCCCCGCCGCGCGCAACGACCCGCTCGTTTCGGTCGCGAACCCTCATGCCGAGGACCTTGGGGCCTCGGGTGTCAGCCAGTAGAACGTGAATTGATCGTCCCATCGCGCGACCGTTTTACCAGCTAGCGGATTAGCCCCCGACGGCCGATCTCTCGCTGAGCCGCGTTGCTTTGCGACGGAGTTGGATCAGACCGTTTTGTACGATGCCCTTGGCCTCCCCGACGAGATATCCGATCGGATCGTTCACCGCGAGAGACATGTCGACTGTGCAGTAGACGCCGCAGCCGTCCTGGCAATCCTTCGGGTGATTGTACGAGATCAAGTCCTCGGGCGTGATGTCGAGGATGTGTTTGTCGGTCCGCACTTGGCTGCAAAGCCAGAACTGACCCTGCGCCGAAACGAAAAAATATTTGTACCCGGCAACGCAGGACCACTGGTTCTTCTTGCCCGCGAGCATGTCCTTTTGATATTGAAGCAACCGCCAGCTCGTGTGAATCGCTTCACCCTTGCGCTTGAGAGCTTCTTGATGATCGAGCACGCGCTGCATTCCGTCGACCGCCGGATAGAGTCGAAGCTTTCGGTCGTTCACGAGGTCATCGTGAATCACGCGACAGTGCACCCGCACACCTTCTTTGAGGCACTCATCGATGACCCGCGCTGCTTCGTCGACACTATCGTGGAATAGAACGCCCGCCACCACGA
>CAZHPJ010000341.1:0-3663 GCA_964534585.1 uncultured Sandaracinaceae bacterium
AAAGAGCCCCTGTCAGTGTTTCGACTTCGGCCAAACGTTCTTCCCGATCGGTGAGGAGGCGTTCGTGCGCAATCTGAAGCTCGAGCTCCGTCTGCCAGTTTTGCAGCACCGAGACGAATTCCACGCGCGCCACCTGGTAGTCGGCAATGCTGGCGTCGAGCGCTTGGTCCGCTTCAGGCAACAGCTCCCGCTGGTAGAGCTCGATCTCAGTGTTGAGACGTTCGACCTCGTCGACCAAACGCTCGAGCCGTGTCGTGATTTCGAGGACGACGCTGTCCTCTAAGGCGTGAGCCTCGGCCAAGCGGTAGCGTTGCTCCCTGATGCGTGCCTTCTGTTTGCCCCGCGACCAAATCGGCAAGGACATCCCGAAGTTGACGGTAAACATGTCTGCGCCCTGCGTGAGGTCGCCTGGAACGACTCCACGGAGTCGGTAGTCGGCGCCGATCTGCAAATCAGGCGCGCGATCATACATGGCCTCCCTGACGCTCTTGCCCTCCAAGTCGACTCTGGAACGCGCCACCCCGAGGAACGGGCTTTGGGCCAACACCACCTTTGCAAGGCGCATACGGTTCATTGCGCGCGCTAACCGGTCAGGCGCGGCGGTGGGTGCGAGCTGATCGTCCGGGGGCCGCCCGGTGGCGCTGTTGAGCGTCCGTCGCGCGGATCGCACAGCCTGCTCCCGCTCTTGCAAATCGGCTCTCAAGCGGCTGTGCGCGACCTGCGCTTGCAGCGCGTCCTGCTGCGCGCCTTCACCCACGGCGAAGCGAGCATGTACGACGTCGGTCAACGTGTTGATGACACCGACGTTGACTCGTGTGATGTCCGAGGCTCGCTCCGCAAAGTGGAGTCGCCAGTAAGACCTTTGGACGCGCTCGATAATCAAAGCCTCGAGCAGCGCGACATCTCGATCGGAAACCGTGGCTCGTGCTTCGGCCACGTCACGTCGCTTGGGGAGCTTGCCGGGAAAAGGAAACGGCTGAACGATGCCGAACACGAGGCCCGTCATCGTGGCGGTATCGAGCCCAGGGTCGTCGAATCGAAAATTGTCCGCACCAAATCGAAAGATGGGATCAGGAAGGCTCCGGGCCTGCGATGGAACCTCATGGGCCGCGGCCGCGCCTTGTCGCACGCGTGCGAGATCCGGGTGCTTTTGCAGCGCCTCGACGATCAGTGCCTCGAGCTCGAGCGTTTTCTGCGTATTCTGCGCCGCGGCCGGCGTCGATGCGCAGAGCGCACTGGCAAGCGTGATGCCGCAGACGTATCGCACGCCCGCGAGAACAACATTCGAACGAATTCGCACTATGGTTGGTCTCCGTCTCATCGAGGGTCCCGCTCTCGTCATCGGCCGTCCTCCACGACCCATTTCAAACGCGGCTCAGCACGACCGATGCAAACGGAGTGCCAGGAGCTGAGACCAATGTCTAGTTCCCGTTTCGCCGCGTGAAGTGGCCTAGTTGGGAGTATTTCGTGACCGCTCAGGTTACAGAATAGTGACTCTCGCAGTTACAAGAGGACGATGCTGGTTGCGACGTCGGGCGGTGGACGCGCCGGAGGCTCGAAAAACTGCTTGGTACCGACTTGGCACCACTTTTGCTCTGAATCAAGTGTGGAGGTGACGCCGCCATGGACGAAGAGTTTGCACGACACCGAACCCGCAGCCCGCACTGGCGAGATCGACGGGACGCATTCTGCCGGGCCCCCGATCCGTCCGGGGCGCCGAGCACGATGACAGGCAGATACGCTGGGTCGCACGACGCCTGGCGCTTGGATACGAATTCGCTGATGCATGAGCTCCCGTACGGGTTCGGAAAGGTTCTGGGAGAAGCCGATTTCGAGACCGCCGTGGGGGCGGTGGTGGACGCGATCACCGAGCAAGGATTCCGCGTCTTCACGCAGATGGACCTTCAAAAGGCCCTAAAAGCGGCGCGCGACGTCGAGTTTCGACGCTATCTCATCCTTGGCGTGTGCGATCCAGAGTTGGCGGAGCTGGCGCTGGAGGTCGACCCGCATATCGGGCTCCTCTTACTGTGCAATGTGGTCGTTCAGGAAGGAGCCGGAAGCGGTCTGTACGTCGCTGTCGCGAGCTGCCAACCCTTGTTCCAGCTCACCCATCATCCGCGGCTGAAGCGCATTGCCGCGGAAACCGAACGGCGACTTCGTCTCGCAGTTGAGGCCGTCCGATGATGAATCAAGCGCTGCACGTGTCTGCGGCGGACACAACAGTGTCAGCTCCGGTCACTGGACGGCTGGAGGCTAAGCTCTTTTCGCCTTCGCGCGCCGAATTCCGCGTTGGTACCGTTGTTGCACGGGATCACCTAGCCGGGTGAGACGTTCACCGGGCTGACCCAGACAAGCAAGGAGAACACCATGAAAACGAGAACACGCATCGCTGGTTTGTTCCTGGCCTCGGGTCTCGTTGCATGCAGCCACAGCACGACGCAGGCGCCCGGCACCATGCCAGGGGACATGAGTCAAGAACAGCACCTGGAGGAAGCAGCCAAGCACGACGCAGAAGCATCCAAGCACGAAAAGCACGTCGACATGCAGTCCAAGGGGCCACAAAAAGTGGAGCACTCGCACCGAGCCCACGAACACTCGAACGTTGCCGAGCAACATCGCGAGGCAGCGGAGCAAGCACAACCTGAGCAATAAGTGTCGAGCGGGCGAAACGCTCAACGGGAGTCCTTTCATGACAACGTCATCAGAACGCCTCGAATGCTGCTGCACAGACAACCAGGCGACGTTCCTCGGTTACGCCTTCGACCGTCTGGGGCTCAACGACGCGCAACGCCAGCTCCTCCTGCACTCCTTCCGCGAGATCACCGTTCAGATCCCGCTCGAGTCGGACGGTCCATCGGGCGGCTTGCGCACCTTCACTGGCTACCGTGTGCAACACAACCATGCGCGGGGCCCGTTCAAAGGCGGGCTTCGGTACCATCCGAGTGTGCAGCTCGACGAGATACGCGCTCTCGCCCAGCTCATGACGTGGAAGACCGCGCTCGTGGATATCCCATTCGGCGGAGCAAAAGGCGGGATCACTGTCGATCCCAGCACACTACGACCTCACGAGCTCGAAACCCTAACGAAGCGCTTTACGCAAAAGATGGTGCCGGTGATTGGGGAGCACCAGGACATCCCTGCACCCGACGTCAACACCAACGCGCAGCACATGGCGTGGATCTTCGAGGAATACAGCAAGGTATGCGGGCATCGACCGGCTGTCGTCACCGGCAAGCCCGTTGAGCTCGGAGGCTCGCTCGGCCGGGAGGAAGCCACGGGGCACGGGGTCGCCGAGCTCGCGGCGCAAGCAGCGCGAGATCTTGGTATCGACGTACCTGCAGCACGCGTAGTGATCCAAGGTTTTGGGAACGTCGGGTCACATGCTGCGCGGCGCCTGAGCGAGATTGGCGCCCAGGTGATCGCTGTCTCCGATGTTTACGGTGGTGTCATCCGAGAGTCGGGGCTGGACGTTCCGAACGCCATCGCCCACGTCGAGCGAACGGGCCGGCTAGAAGGCCTGGAAGGAACCGAGCCGATTAGCAACGAGGAGCTCTTGAGCCTGCCCTGTGAGATTCTCATTCCGGCGGCGTTGGAGGCGGCCATTCACTGCGGCAACGTCGACAAGGTGCGCGCCCTCGCCGCCAACGCCGCCCGCCACGCCCG
>CAZHPJ010000342.1:0-3648 GCA_964534585.1 uncultured Sandaracinaceae bacterium
CTACCCACCGGCCGAACAGAGGATGGCGCAGTCGGCTCGCGCCCGGGTCCGACTTGCGGTACTGTAGCGGCGAGGGGCGACGTGGAACGGAAGAAGACCAGCAATCCAAGCGAAACATCCGGTGACGACTCTGGGCGCGAACCCTACGAGACGCCGCGCATCGTGTATCGCGAGCCTTTGGAAGCGGTCGCGACGGTCTGCCTGCCAGCGCCGCCGTCCAAAGGCTCTCCGGGCGCCTGCCCGACCGGTCCGGTCGCCTCCTGAGCCGCGAATCGCGGCATCATCCTCTGGTCATCCTTGCATCGTCCTGTTGCCATCCCGTCGCCATCCTTGGGGGGCGGGAGGGTAGGCTCGCTGGAAAAGCGCCCGGATGCCGGAGTGAACGCCTCGCGGCAAGGAGTCGTTTAGCAAGTGTGCGATCAAGGCCCCCGAGCGGGACCATGGCGCAGCCGCCGCCAGGCCCAGATTCGCGAGCTCGACGATGCCGTGTCCTATCGGATCGAACGGAAGGCTATCGCGCACTTGCAGCGCGTACGTGCCGCCCGTGGCCTGGTAGACCAAGGGAAGCACGTATCGTGAGACCCGGCGCATGCCGCAGTGCACGAGATGCCGGGCGACCGTCTCGGGCAGGGCGTCGAGGTGACCGGCCATGCGCGCGATCTCATCGAGACGCGACGTGGAACCCGCGTCGAGATGATCGCTGCCAAACTTCCCGACGAGGTGCGCATAGACGTCCAACGATGAGGGGAGCCGCACGCTGACGCCGTAGAGACTGCGGTCCTCCGCACTCCGCGCGAACAGATCCTCGGTAGGCATGCGATACCGCGCGCGGTCGAACAGCTGCGAATGAAGGTCGAGCGCGAGGCCAAGTGGGGTCTCCATGACGATCCCGCCAACAGTGCGGTGGCACGTTCGCCGATACCCAGCTGCCTCGAGCTGCCCGACGGCGCTGCTGAGGTCATCCGGATGCACGAGCACGTCGACGTCGGTCAACGGCCGCTCGGTTGGGTCGTCGTACAGCCAGTGCTGGAGAAGCGCGCCCTTGAGGGGCATCATTGGGATTCCGGCCCCAGCAAGCTTCTGCGCTACGTCGCCGACGAGTGCGGTCGCTGCCAGCGCGGTGGCTGCGCGACGCCGGGCAGCGTGTCGGTCGACTGTGGTTTGCGGCACTTCGGTGTTATAGAGCGCCGATGGCTACGCATCAAAGGCTGGGCGACCTAGCAGAGGCGCTCGAAGCAGAGGGGGCCGACGAGCTTCGGGTTCACGTCGTACGGCGAGCGCGTGAGTTCAAGCGCTCCTGGGTAATGATGGCGGAGGCTCTCGTCGAGGTCCGCAATCGAGAATCGTACGTCGGCTGGGGGTACGAGGACTTCTACTCGTACTGCTCGCTCGAGCTTCAGCTCAAGCAGGCTACCGCCGACAAGCTCACGGGGTCATACATCGCGCTCAAACGGCATGCGCCGTCCGTATTGAAACGGGACGGCCTCAATGAGCGCATTCCGACCTGCGATGCGGTCGACTATTTCGCCAAGGCTCTGCAAAAGGGCCCGAGCAACGATTCGGCAGACGAACGGGCAGTGGACCAGGACGTGGTGGACGAGCTCCGGGAGGCGGTCTTCGAAGAAGGTGCGCCTGTGAGCGAGCTTCGGAAGCGATTCAACCCCCTCTTTCACCCAAAGCCCGAGGGCGCAGAGCAGATGGATGCCATCCGGCACGCGACCGCGACCGTGAGGCGGCTCGAAAGGATGGTCGAAGAGATCGACGGCCTGCATCGTCCGACCGTGCGCGCCACACTCGACAGCCTCGAAGCACTCCGAGAAGAGCTAGCGGACCTGCTGGAGCGCACCAAGGCTAGCTACGCAAAAACCGCCTGAAACACGGCACCCCTGGAGCAAAGGGGGCCGAAGCCCCGTGAGCGGCGCAAAGCGTCGCTTTTACGGGGTTGCAACTCAGTGGAACGTGTTCTATTTCACGGAACCGTTCACGATGCCTGACAAAACCAATGCACCGGCCGTCGAAGGCCTCTTCACCATGGACTCACGCGAGCCGCGCCTTCTTGGGACGCGGTGCCGCGCGTGCGGAACCTATTTCTTTCCCGCCGAGAAGACCTTCTGCCGGAACCCGGCTTGCGACCAGGCCGACCTCGAAGAGGTGCCCTTGAGCCGCACTGGAAAGGTCTGGTCATACACGAGCGCGAGCTACAAACCGCCGCCACCTTTCGTGGCTAAGGAACCGTTCGAGCCGTTCGCAATTGCGGCGGTCGAGCTCGAAGAGGAAGGGATCACGATCCTCGGCCAAGTTGCCGACGGCATCGGCGTCGATGCGTTGAAGACCGGTATGCCGATGGAGCTAGTGCTTCGCGAGCTGTATGCAGACGACGATCACGTCTACCTCACCTGGAACTGGAAGCCGATCGAAGGCGGGAGTGACGCATGAGCAAAGACGTCGCGGTTCTCGGTGTGGGCATGCATCCATGGGGCAAGTGGGGGCAGAGCTTCATCGGCTACGGTGTGAAGGCCGCGCGGGACGCGTTGAAAGACGCGGGCGTGGAGTGGAAAGACATTCAATTGGTGGCTGGCGGCGATACGCTTCGCAACGGCTACCCGGGCTTTGTGGCCGGTGCGACCTTTGCGCAAGCGCTCGGCTGGTCCGGCGCGAAAGTGTCGAGCTCGTACGGGGCATGCGCGACCGGCGCACAGGCGATCGGCGTCGCGCGCGCGCACATCTTGGCTGGGCTTTGCGAGGTGGCGCTAGTGATCGGCGCCGACGCGGCACCGAAGGGGTTTTTCGCGCCGGTGGGCGGGCGGCGGACGGAGGATCCAGATTGGCTGCGCTTCCACGTTCAAGGGATCACCAACCCGACCTATTTCGGGCTGTATGCACGTCGACGCATGGACGCCTATGGCGCGACCCAGCAGGACTTTGCCGCGGTGAAAGCGAAGAACTCGAAGCACGGCCTTCACAATCCGAATGCGCGATACCGCAAAGAGGTCGCGCCCGAAGACGTGTTGAGCTCGGTCTTGGTTGCCGACCCACTTCACCTGCTGGACATCTGCGCCACGAGTGATGGTGCAGCCGCCTTGGTGCTCACGAGCATGGACTTCGCCAGAAAGCACGCGACCAACCCCGTGAAGATCGCGGCGGTCTCGACTGTGACGCCGGTGTATCCCAACAGCATCATCGAGATGCCCAACCTCGCAACTGATTCCAAAGCCGGCATCGGGCTGCCGGAGCTCGGATTCAAAGAGTCGATCGCGCACGGTGCGTATGAAGAAGCCGGCCTCGGCCCCGAAGACATGAGCCTCGCTGAGGTCTATGACTTGTCGACAGCGCTCGAGCTCGATTGGTACGAACAGATCGGCCTGTGCCCGCCCGGCGACGCCGAGAAACTACTGCGAGACGGCGAGACCGCGATCGGCGGCCGCGTTCCGGTCAACCCGAGCGGTGGACTATCGTGCTTCGGCGAAGCAGTGCCCGCTCAAGCGATCGCACAGGTGTGCGAGCTCACGTGGCAGCTCCGCGGCCAGGCCGAGGGACGCCAGGTGGAGGGCGCGAAGGCCGGGGTGACCGTGAACCAAGGGTTGTTTGGACATGGGTCGTCGGTGATCTGCACCGTCTGAGTCAGGGGCAGCGACAGCGACAGCGACA
>CAZHPJ010000343.1:0-3644 GCA_964534585.1 uncultured Sandaracinaceae bacterium
AGGGGCAGGGATCGTTTCGACCGACTTTGGGGCCGTCTCGAGGCGTCCGGGAAGGTGTGTCTGGAAGCGCGTGTTCGCTCATGCCCAGGTAGTCGTCAGCGTTCGACGATGCGGCAAGGTCCGGCGGAGGGCTCAGGGCGAGGGCCTGCCAAATCTCGCTCAGGTCGATCCCGGCCGTTTGTGGGTTTGCTTCAAAGCCCTGTTGTTGACGGACGAGCAAGTGAGTCACGTCATCGCGGCCCTTCTCGCTGCGAACGGCTTGCCGCGGCGTCTTTCCGTCAAGCATCGGAATGGGCGTGTCGAGCCATGTGGTCATGTGCTGTTGGACGACTTGATGCAGGGCCTCTCTGAGCTCGGGGGGAAGGTCGGCGGCGTCGTCGAAGGCTTGTGCGTGCCTCGGGCTCCTCTGGGATTCCTCGAGGGCACTCTGCAAGTCCTCGTGCGAATCAATTTTGTGGTTCGCCACGCCGTCAAGTAGGTCGCCCAAACGCTCCTTCATGTCTTCAAGGCGTTCCCGCGAATTGCATCGGACCACGAGGTGCTTCGGGGTGAGCTCCAGCTCGGCGATCAGTCGGTCGTCCACCACGCAGACGAAGGCGCCCGGGCCTCCCTCTTCGAAGTGCTCCGAAAGAATTGCCTTCGCCCGGGCACGGTCGACTACTTCGTAGCGCGCCTCCGAAAACACGAGCTCGTCTTGGTCCATGTTGAGTAGGGTAGGGACGGGCGCGTGCGCGAACATCGCGTCGCACATCGCTGTCGCGACCGGAGCAAGGAGACCCGCACGCTTCTTCCATCCTAGCTTAGGGTAACGGCGAGTCAGGTCGTCCCGCATCTCGCGCATTTGCTTCGCGAAGAGAGGGGCAAACTGACGGGGCACGTGAAGCAACGCACCTTCGAGCGCGTACTCGCCTTCATGCGCCAAGACCCAGCCACACAGAACGTCACCAAGCCCTGCCTGCCGGGTCGCCATTCGCTCTGAAACCCAGAGCCGACGTCGCCGTAACTGGTCGCGAAGCTCCATGCCTTCGTCGGTACGAATGCGAATGACTTCAAACACAGAAAACCAGCCCGCCTCTAGGGACGAAAGAGCGTCTCGTTCCTCGGAAGAGAGCTCGGCCTGTACCCTCTTCAGCAGGTCGACCGCGCTCAGCCCGTCGTCGTCGAGCTGTCCATACATCCGATACGCGGTGTTCATGATGCGTGAGACCTCGTCGTTCAGCGGTTCCTCAGGAGCGCCCATCGCGGCTCGTAGAGCGCGCTGCCCTTCCTCTTCTTCCTCGAAGCCGTGTTCATCGCACAAGGCCAACAGGCGTTCTCGCACTCGGTGCAACGGCGTGTCGGAAGCCGCCATTGCCGCATCATCGTTCAGCTTCGAATGGGGAAGGGTATGCGGCTGGTCCGCAATTCCAGAAAGGATGATACCTCCTTCGGAGGACACGCCCGCCGCGTACGCGTCGAACACGTAGTCGAGCCAGTATGTCGCCGTGGGCGGCGTCTTGAAGTGACTCGCGATCCGCTCCTCTCGCTTGGCTGGATCAGGCGCGATGCGTTCGAAGTAGGCGAGCCAGTCTCGTTCCGCGCTCGGGTCGCGCAAGAGGTAGGGGGTCGTCCAAACGACCCAATCTTGCGAACCTTCGGTCAAAGGAGGAAGCAAGCGAGTGAGCCACAACGACCCTCTTGATTTCAGATCTTCAGGAAGCAGGGCCTCGACGGTATGTTGGCTCGACAGGTCTTGAAGAGATACTCGGTTCGGTCCAGCCTCGGTCACTCGGTACACCCCGAGTCGAGAATCCGCGAGCACTTCCGTCATCTCAACGAGGCCCGGGGGAATTCGGAGCACAGAGCCTGCGCTCGCGATGATCGAACACAACGTCTCCCGTTCGGGCCCCGTCCCAAGGTCCAACATCCACCATGACACGAACAACGAGTCCAAGACCGGGCTCATCGGAGGGCCTCCGGGCATGTAGTACTGTTCCGCCTCGTCTATTCGTTTGGCGAGCGGCTGGAGAACCTCCGCGCCGAGCAGGATGTGACTCAAGGCACCAAGGGTCTTGAACGCCGCCATCCACGCGGCGTGGTCAGGCGGTAGACGCGAGAGGTCGTCGTCCTCCACGTCGATCTCTTGATGAAGCTCGCGCGCTTCACGGAGCGCCTGCAAGTCGATGACGTTGCTTCTCTTCGCGTGACGGAGCTCGCTGATGATGCGTTGGGCGACCGGTCCCATTGACGCCACGATGTTGTGAAGCGCTCCGCGCAGCAAGCCACGCTGAGCTCATGGGCTGCTATCATCGCCAAGAGTACGACGTCCTGACCACTAGGAAAGAATCCTTTACTTTCCGTTCTCCTTGGTAAAGAATCCTTTCCTAGAGGCAGATGGCGAGAGTTACTGGCAAATATGAGCATACGGCCGTTGCCGGGGAGGAGATCAGGGCGTTCGTCCCGAGGCCCCTTCCTCCGGCCGACCCGCCTCTGCGCCTGGACTCGGCGTCCATGAGGCTCCTCGGCCGGGCCGACAACGAGCTCAGCCGGCTCGCGCTCGCGAGCGAGATGGTCCCCTCGGTCGACTGGTTCATCTACGGGTTCGTCCGCAAAGAAGCCGTGATCTCCTCGCAAATCGAGGGGACGCAGGCGACGTTGGTCGACCTGTTGACGTTCGAAGCAAAGCAAGACGAAGATGCCGCGCCGAACCCGGAGGTTCAGGAGGTCTGCAACTACCTCGAGGCGCTGGCGTACGCGCGACGCCAGCTACGCCGTCGAGACGGACTGCCGATTTCCATGCGCATGCTCAACGGCGCTCACAAACGGCTCATGAAAGGCGTCCGAGGCTCGGACAAGCAGCCCGGGCAGATCCGGCGGAGTCAAAACTGGCTTGGCGGAACGCACCCCGGAAACGCTGTCTTCATACCACCACCGCCAAGCGCGCTGAGCGGGGTCTTGAGTGACTTCGAGAAGTACATCCACGCCAACGATGATTTGCCGCCGTTAGTCAGGGCGGGGCTCTTGCATCATCAGTTCGAAACCATCCATCCCTACCTGGACGGCAACGGAAGGATCGGGCGCCTGCTCGTCACGCTCCTACTCGAACAATGGGACTTGCTTGCGCAGCCCCTTCTCTACTTGAGTCTCTTCTTCAAGCGGAACCGAGACGAGTACTATCAGCTGCTGAATGCTGTCCGCATCGAAGGCGATTGGGAAAGCTGGATACGGTTTTTCTTGGAAGGTGTCGCGACAATCGCAAAGGAAGCCACCGACACGGCACGCGACCTTTTCGCTCTCGTCGGCGCTGATCGTGCACGTGCGTTGGCAGTCCCTGCAAGCTCGGTGATGGCCGTTCGTCTCTTCGAAGCGCTTGGGCAGCATCCGATCGTGACGATCGCGCGCGTGACGGAGTTGCTCGACACCACGAAGCCCACGGCTGCCAAGGCAGTGAATACGCTCGTGGACGCCGGTATCTTGACGGAAACCACCGGCCGGCGCCGAGATCGCACGTACAGCTATGCGGCCTATCTCGATCGTCTACGCGTCGGCACCGAGCTAGAGGGTTGAGCCGGCCGAAAAGACGGGTCCAGACCTTCCACCCAACCTTCTCGCAGTCGTTCGAGCGTCTTCAACATCTCCGGCAGCAAGTGGTTACCCTCGGCCGT
>CAZHPJ010000344.1:0-3638 GCA_964534585.1 uncultured Sandaracinaceae bacterium
GATGGTCGAGTCGGTGCTGAGGACGGCGGGCTACCGGACCGGGCAGTTCGCCTCCCCGCACCTGCAACGATACGTCGAACGCGTGCGTATCGGCGGACGGCCGATTTCGGAGCGAGAAGCAGCGAAACGCATCGAGGAGCTGCGCGCCGATACCCGATTGCCGCCGCTTTCGTTCTTCGAATACACGACGCTCCTCGCGTTCGAAGCCTATCGGGACGCGCGCTGCGACATCGTCGTCTTGGAGGTGGGGTTGGGGGGGCGGCTCGATGCGACCAACATCGTGACGCCAGAGGTTTCGGTGGTCACGAATATCAGCCTCGAGCACGAGCGAATTCTCGGCGACACGCTTGCGAAGATCGCGCGCGAGAAGGCCGGTGTGCTCAAGCCTCGGGTGCCGTGTATCGTGGGTGCGCGGGGAAGGAGCGTGAGGCGTGCGATCAGCGCGCGTGCAAGCGCCGTCGGTGCGCCGCTTCGCTGGATTGATCGCGACTTCGAAAGCACATGGAGCGGCCGATTTCTGTCGGCGCGCGTCGGCGACCGTGAGTGGACCGGCCTGCGCCTCGGCCTCCGTGGAGACTACCAAGGTGACAACGCCGCGTGCGCGCTTGCAGTCTTGGTCGAGCTCGGGCAACGCGGCTTCGAGGTGTCTGACGCGCACATCCGTACGGGCTTGAAGCGCGCGAAGTGGCCGGGGCGGCTCGAGTGGCACGGGGGGCACCCCTCATTTCTTTTCGATGCCGCGCACAACGCTTCCGGTTGCGAGACCCTCGCGCGCTATCTCGGTGATCTCGAGTTTCCCGGCCGAGTCGTGCTCCTGTTCGGCGCGATGCAAGACAAGGACCACCTCCGCATGCTCGCCGTATTCGATGGGCAAGTGGACCGCCGTATCTATGCAGCACCCGCAATCGATCGATCCGAGCAACCCGAGCGCCTCGCCAAGATTCGAGAGGGAACGGTAGCCCGGAGCGTCCGTGACGCCGTCGCCCGCGCCAAACGAGCCGCCGGCCCCAACGGCCTAGTCATCGCCGCCGGCTCAATCTTCCTAGTCTCCGAAGTGCGCGCGCTAGTAAAAAACGTCCGCACGGACCCCCCCATCGCCATGTAGGCGATAGTGTCCAGACAACCATGCTACACCTGCGCGGATGAGTGTGTTTTTGGAGGCTTGTCGGCAGGAGCCGACTTCCTACACGCCGATTTGGATCATGCGGCAGGCGGGGCGGTATCAGCCGGAGTATCGGGCGCTGCGCGAGCGGGTGAGCTTCATCGAGCTTTGTAAGACACCGGAGCTCGCTTGCGAGGTGACGGTTCGGGCGGTCGATCAGCTCGGCGTCGATGCGGGGATCATCTTCGCCGACATTCTATTGATCCTCGAGCCGCTTCAGATCGGATTCGAGTTTACCGACGACCACGGGCCGAAGATCTTGAATCCGATTCGCAACGCCGCGCAGGTTGACACCATTCCGGAGCGTATCGATGCAATGGGCTCACTCTCCTACGTGATGGACGCGATCCGCACGACGCGTAAGGAGCTGAAGGTGCCTCTCATCGGCTTCGCTGGCGCACCGTTCACCCTGGCGTCGTACGCGATCGAAGGCGGTGGCTCGAAGAACTACTTCGAAACCAAGAAGCTCATGTACGGCGACGAAGGCATGTGGAACGCACTCATGTCGAGGTTGTCGCGCGCGATCGCCGACTATCTCATCGCGCAGATCGATGCGGGCGCACAGGCGGTGCAGCTCTTCGACAGCTGGGTCGGTTGCCTGTCTCCCGAGGACTACCGGCGTTACGTCTTGCCGCACACCAAGGCGATCTTCGACGCGCTCCCCAAAGATACGCCGTCGATCCACTTCGGGACCGGCAACCCTGAGCTCTATCCAGCCTTGAAAGAAGCCGGCGGCGACGTCATCGGCATCGATTGGCGCATCTCGATCGACGATGCGTGGTCAGCACTGGGTGAAGACGTAGGTTTGCAAGGCAACATGGACCCGGCAGCGCTCCTCGCGTCGACCGACGTGATGCGTGCTCGCGCCTCCGAGGTTCTCGACAGCGCAGCCGGCCGTCCCGGCCACATCTTCAACCTAGGCCATGGCATCATGCCGCAGGCGAGAGTCGACCAAGCCCGCGCTCTGGTCGACCATGTGCACGAGGCCAGCCAGCGCTAGTTTCTCCGGACCCCGATGAAGTGGAACGTGAGCGCGAAGGTGGCGCCGACCTGCTGGCCCAACACACCGGAGCTCCCAGCGCTCGATCGAATAGCCAGACCGATCATCGACCAATCGAAGGTCGCCGCAAACGACATCCAGCGAATGATCGGGATGCGAACACCCGCGCCGAGCGTAAAGCCGCCCCCGTCGACGTTGGCATTCGGCAAACCATAGGGGTTGCCGCTGAACGTTCTGCTGTAGAACATATCGATGCGAATCATCGGGTGCACATACGGGACGAAGCGGAAGACCCCCTGGATGTCGAGACCGACCTTCATCAGCTTGTACGCGTCGTAGTTCGCTTGCCGATAGAAGGCACCGAGCCAGAAACCGCCCAGGCCCAGGCCAGCGGCGAAACCATATTCGGGACCGCTGACTTTCGACGCGTCCGGGATACCCGTGAGGCTGAGAGAGCTGAACTGATCGGGGTCGTACGTGCTCGGACCGGCGAAGGCCTCCATCCAGAGCCAGCCTTGTGTCTTCTTGTAGTATACGGTTCGCTCCTCTTCCTCTGGGGGAGCGGCTTCCGGAGGGGCGGACACCATTTCGGTGGAGCTCTCCTCTTGAGCGAACGCGGGGGATGACAGCAGCAAGGCCGTGCCAACCAAAAAGACAACGTACTTCATCGGTTCTCTCCCCTTGCAAAGCGGACGGGGTCCGGTTTTCATCGGAGCTGACGATAGCATAGGAGCGGCGAGGGCAGTGAGGTTAGGCCCGCCACGGGACGCGTTCGAGCGGAGGCGTCGCCTTCAGCACTTCGGGATGCTAGACGACTTCTTCCACCGTTTTTACAGGCCGCTTTGACGTGGAACGCAAGCCTCAGCACACGTACCTGGACCCGCTCGATGCGATTTGGCTAACCGTCGCCGACCGCATCGGCTTCCGAGTTGAACGCTCCGCCGAGGTCTATGCCTCGACCGACGGCCAGGGCTCCATGACGATCGGCAACCCCAGCACGCTCGACGCCGACGACTGCTTGGCGCAGATGATCCTTCACGAGCTGTGCCACTCGTTGATCGAAGGGGTGAAGAGCCTCGGGGTGCCGGATTTCGGCCTCGACAACGAGAGCGAGCGGGACGTGACGCGAGAGCACGCATGTCTGAAATTACAGGCGTGGCTTACGGGCAAGTACGGGCTGCGAGGGGTGCTCGCGCCGACTACGGACTTTCGCAGTTACTACGACGGCCTCCCCAAAGACCCGTTCGCCAACGACACGGACCCGGCGACCACCGCGGCCAAGCTAGGCGCAGCCCGATCCGAGGAGACGCCCTGGGCGCCGCACCTCGGTGAGGGCTTGGAGGCGACGGCAAAGATCCTAAACGTCGCCAGCCAGCTAGGCGCCACCGACCCAAAGGCCGTAAATCCGCCAATTTGGTCACAATTACACCAGTAATACGCTAAATCTGCCACTGCCACTGCCACTGCCACTGCCAC
>CAZHPJ010000345.1:0-3633 GCA_964534585.1 uncultured Sandaracinaceae bacterium
GACCACGCGGCGGATGCCCCGGGTGTGCTTCGACCGCGGCGCGAAGGCCTCGTCGCCTTCGTGTTCTTCCTGTATTGGCAGATTTTCTTCGGCGTGGGGCGAGACCGCTTTGACGTCGTCGTCTCCGGAAGTGCACTCACGGCATTGCCCGCTTTGCACTTTGCGAGGCGGCTGCGCGCGCGGTCGACCGTGATCATCTACGGCCTCGACACGATCTTTCCGTCGCGTATCTACCAGGCGGCCTATCGCTACGCCGTGCCGCGCCTCGACCGAGTGATCTCCATCAGTCGCGCGACCACGGCGGAAGCGGTGGCGCGCGGCGTCGCCGCCGATCGGATCGTGCGGATTCCACCGGGTTGCAACGGCGAGCGTTTCGCGGTGCCCCACGCCACCGATGCGCTGCGCGCGCGTTGGGGCCTCGAAGACTGTCGCGTGGTGCTCTCCGCCGGACGGCTCGTCGCGCGCAAGGGAGTCGATCGACTCATCGCCGAGTGCATGGCCGCGGTCGTTCGCGAGGTGCCCGATGCAAAATTGCTGGTCGCAGGCGGCAATCCAGAGGGCGCGCTCGTGCACACGGACGATGTCTTCGCGAAGGTGGAGGCCGCCACGCGCGATAATGGCATGGACGATCGCGTGGTCATCACGGGCCGACTCTCGGATGAGGAGATGGCCGCGGCCTTTCAGCTCGCCGATGTCTTCGTCATGCCGGTCGTGCCGACTCCGGGCGACATGGAGGGCTTCGGAATCGTGCTCCTCGAGGCAGGCGCGGCGGGTCTACCCGTCGTGGCCACGGCCGTTGGTGGCGTGATCGACGCCGTCGAAGACGGGACGACCGGCTGTCTGATTCCACCGGGAGATTACGCCGCGATGTCCGATGCGGTTGTGCGTTTCCTGACGGATCCCGCACTCGCACGAGAATTTGGGGAGCGCGGTCGTGTGCGCGCGCTCGGAGAGTACTCGTGGCCGCAGATTTCGCGCCGTTACGCCGATGCAATCCTCGAGCTCGTCCCGTCCCGGAACGGTCGATAGGCGAAGGCGGAGATGACGCAGCCCGATCCGCAGATTCCGGAGGTGTTCGAGAGCGCATGGTGGCGGCGCACAGGCGCGCTCGTCGGTCTCGCGCTGTTCGCTGGTCTCGCGGCGGTCATGGTCTCGCGTTGGCAGGAGTTGCCCTCCGAGATGCTCGATCCCAATTGGCCGCAGCTCATCTGCGCGTTTGCGATCCTGCTCGCAAGCCAGGGGTCGAGCGCGCTGCTCTGGGGGCGGATTCTCGCTGCGCTCGATTCGAAGCTCAGCGCGGTCGAAGTCGTTCACATCCACTTCATCTGCCAGACGGGGAAGTACCTTCCGGGCAAGGTCCTGCTGGTGGTCGGGAAGCTGGTCCTCGCGATTCGACAGGGTTGCACGCGTGGCGCGGTTGGCGCGAGCGTCGTCTATGAACAAGCGCTCTTCATTTTGAGCGGCGGACTCGCCGTGCTCGGCTTTGCGGCATTCGCGTCCGTCGACGTTGTCGCGGATCACCGCGCGGCGGTGGTCATGCTCTGCGCGCTTGCGCTCGCGGGCCTGCACCCGTTCGTGCTGAATCGCTTCGTCGACGTGGTCGAGAAGTGGACCGGCTCCGAACTCTCGGGCCTCGTGCTCGCGTATCCGCGGCTGCTCGGTCTCCTCATTGCCTATGCGATTCCGTGGTTGCTCGCAGGCGTCGGCTACTACCTCTTCGTCGACGCGCTCGGCCCGATGGAGGCGGCGCTCCTTCCCGACATGGGCGCGGTGTTTGCGCTGTCCGCTCTCGTTGGGCTCATTGCGTTGTTCGCGCCGGCGGGCATCGGTGTTCGAGAGGCGGCGATGAGCGCTATGCTGAGCGCGTACATGCCTGTAGCGGCGAGCATTGCGGTTGCACTCGCATTTCGAGTAGCGCTCGTTGCAGTCGACGTGATCGCGCTTGCGATCGCGCTCTCGCTGCAAGCGCAATGTCGCCGACGCGCAGCAGAGGTGGGGTAGGATGGACGATTCGCGCGGGTATCCGCTTGGCTACCCGGAGCCGCACGCCGACAGCGTCTACGACGAATCATTGCGCGGCCAAAAGGCGAGGCTCTTTCTCGAATGCCTCGCCTGATGCGGCGGGTTTCATGACCAAGGACAAAAACGCCGCAGCCGCGGCGCGTCGCAACCGGATCGCAATCGCTTGCGTGCTCTTCTGCGCTGCGCTCGGCCTCAGGCTCATGTACCAGGCGGAAGCGGTTGTTCAAGCGCCGCTGCGAGCCGACGCGTTGAAGTACTTCTCGGTCGCCTACAACGTCTGCCACTTCGGCCTGTACTCGGCGGAGACTCCGGGGACGGCCGATGCCCCGCCAGCCACTCCGACGACCCTGAGCGCCGGCTACCCGCTCTTTCTCCTTCCGTTCGTGTGTACGAGCGGGAGCGTGAAGCAATTCTTGAGTCGGGTGCTGATGGCGCAAGCGGTGATGGGCGCCCTGGTCGTCGTCTTCACATTCCTCATCGCACAGCATTCTCTCGGCCTTGCCTGGGCGAGCTTTGCGGCATCGCTCACAGCCGCCAGCCCCCACCTGATCGCGATGGATGGCTATGTCCTCACCGAGAGCTTGTTTACCTTCGTCACGGCACTCGGAGCGCTCCTGCTGATCCTGGCGTGGAGGACCCAGCGCGGATGGGTTGCCCTGGTCGCGAGCGTCTTGCTCAGCTTCTCGGCGCTGGTCCGCGCCATCAGTCTGCTACTTCTTCCCTTGCTGGCGCTGCTATTTCTGGTGAATGCCAAACAGGCCACTCTTGCACCGAGACGCGTGTGGACCAAGCAGCTGTTATGCCTCTTCCTGGGTTACGCCATCCTCTCAGGAGCGCATCTCGCATTTCGAAACCAAATGACGCCGCCAGCCGCGGAGGCCTCGGATGACTTCGTCTCCGTTGCGAGCATCTGGCGGGGCTTCTTGGCGGGTAGCTACCCCGGCTTCCTGAGCACGGTAGGCGCCGACCACGTGATTGCTTCCCGCAATGATCCAGCGTTCGAGAGAATGGCTCGCGACAAGGCCTACGCGTTCGAGGTCTTGAGAGATCGCGTGATGGAGCGACCCGGCGCCTACCTCGAGTGGTATCTGGGTGGCAAGATCCTGTTCATGTGGCGTTGGGACAACGTCTACAATGGCGATGTCTACATCTACCCGATGAAACGAAAGGCGTTCCAGACAGATCCGGTTCTTCGGCACATACACCGTGCCATGCACGCGCTGCACTGGCCGCTCTATCTCCTCACCTGGCTGGCACCGGTCCTTCTATTCGTGAGGTCACGGCATTCGGGACCAACGACCCAATCGAAGGCACTCTTGGTGCCCGGGATGGTCTTCTGGTACTTCGCGATCGTGTTGACCGTTCTCGGGCCGTTGCCTCGCTACAGCATCCCGGTGCGCCCCTTTGCATTCATCCTGGCGGCGGCATCGCTCGCGCTGCTGACGGCCCACGTGAA
Organism: uncultured Sandaracinaceae bacterium; assembly: GCA_964534585.1. GTDB lineage: Bacteria > Myxococcota_A > Polyangia > Polyangiales > Houyiibacteriaceae > SG8-38. Next base: position 3,479 of record CAZHPJ010000345.1, read on the forward strand.
GACCGCCGTCAAGCGTGTGCGCTGTCGGCCGAGCTTGGACAGATCGGCGATCAACTCAACCGGTCGATGATCGAAGAGAGGTTTCCGGTTCGACGAGTAGGCCGCCGATTACCGGAGCGAGGTTTCAGGAAAGCCGCGGGATCTTGATCGACGAT
>CAZHPJ010000346.1:0-3627 GCA_964534585.1 uncultured Sandaracinaceae bacterium
CTCACCGCCTCGATCGGCTGGGCGTTGATCGTCGGATGGCTTGGGAGCTTCATCTGGAAGCGGCGGGGTGGCATCGTGATCGGCCTTTGCGTGCTCGCGCATTGGTTCCTCGACCTGCCCGTGCACGTCGCGGACCTTCCCCTTTGGGGGAACGAGCTCAAAGTCGGCCTCGGCTTGTGGAACTACCCGCTGGTCGCATTCGTCCTCGAGGCCAGCGTGCTCTTGGCCGGAGTCGCGATCTACACGCGCCGCGCGCGAAGCAAGCTGCCGATATGGATCTTCAGCTTCGTGTTGCTTGGGATTCAGTACAGCAACACCCTCATGCCCATGCCCGAATCGCCGACGCAGTTCGCTGCGATGACGCTGGCGTCGTACTTCGGGTTTGCAGCGGCGGCGTGGTTTGTCGAAAGGAAGTGGGGGCATCAACCGGACACCGGTGGCCGGTGGGACACTCTCCACCCCGGGAAGCCCGTGACTTGATGACATCGCGGGGACGACGGTCGACAATTCCTAGGGAACGTGCGCTGCAATCAACGCGTCGCCTAGTGCGAGGAGTCGTTGCCGTTCGCCGCTGCTGGTGCGTTCCTCTTCGAAAGCTTGGAATCGCCGGAACATCGCTTGTTGGACGGGTTCTGGCAATCGACTGCTAGCCATCGGGTAGAGGATCTGGTCTTCCTTTTGGATGTGCTGGCGGAGCAGCGTGGTGAAGTCTTGCACCGTGCGCGCGAGCTTGCCGCGGTCGTCGTCGCTCCAAGGCGTAGATTGTTGCGCGAGTCCGTCTAGGGCGCTCACGAGGGCACGGCCCCGATCGTGCTCGCTCAGCATCATGGCGATGGGGCCCTCCCGGCGTGGGAAACCCTCCTCGAACATCGCAACGAACAGAATGTCCTCCTCCTTGCCGTGATGATAGGCGTCGGCGAACCCCCGGATGAACGAAACGAATCGCGCGAGCTCCGCTTTGTCGTCCGACTCACTCCCAGGGCCCAAAGTCGTGACCCATCCGTCCATGGCATCGAGTGCCTTTTCGATGAGCCGGTGCTCGTTCATCAACAACTCTATGGCTTCCACGTCGGTGTCCTTTCTGTTCTGGCCCTGTGGTCTACCCGGTCGGGGACATCGGCACCAACGGATTTTCCACCTTTAGTGAGCCGAACACGCTGAAGTCGCGGTCGGCTGTCCAAAGAGGGAGCGGGGCGGTGATTTCAATGGGGTGAAAGGGTTAGCGGCGACGTGGGGGGCGGTGCCTTCGACGCTTTTCATGGATCGAAAGGGCTCCTTTGCCTGACGCAGGCGGGATCAAGTGCCGTTCGGCGCTTCCGATGAGATCGCCTCGTTTCGCCTTGATCAGCGCTTCGCGTGCGAGGTCGTGCTGCGCGACGTCCCAATACTGCAGCAGTGCCTTTTGCATTCGTTTCTCGCGGAGGCCCTTGGCCACATAGACCGGCTTCTGCGTGAAGGGATCGAGCTCGGTGACGTACATGCTGGTGGCCATGCTCATGGGCGTCGGAATGAAGTCCTGCACTTGCCGTGGCCTGAGCCCACGTTTCTTCAAGTAGAGGGCGAGCTCGATCATCGACTGGGTCGTCGAACCCGGGTGGCCGCTGATGTAATAGGGAACCAGGTGTTGGTCCTTGCCGCTCTTCTTGCTCGCGCACTCGAACATCTCTGCAAACCGCTCGTAGCTTTCAGCCCCGGGCTTCTTCATCTTGTCGAGCACGTCTTCGTCGACGTGTTCGGGCGCGACCGAGAGCTGACCGCCGGTGTGGTGCTTCGCGAGGACTTCAACGAATTCAGGGCTTCGTTCGGCCAGGTCGTAGCGCACGCCGGACGCGATGAACGCCTTCTTCACGCCCTTTTCTTTGCGCACTTTGCTCAGTAACTGCACGAGCGGGCCATGATCGGTGATCAGGTTTTCGCACACGCCCGGATGCACGCAGCTCAAACGACGGCAGGCCTTTTCGATGCGCTCGTCCTTGCACTTCATTTGGTACATGTTCGCCGTCGGGCCGCCGACGTCGCTGATCACGCCCGCGAACCCGTCCATGCGACGAAGCGCGCGCACTTCGCGTAAGACGCTCTGTTCGCTGCGCGACTGAATGACGCGCCCTTCGTGCTCGGTGATCGAACAGAAGCTACAGCCGCCGAAACAGCCGCGCATGGTGACGATGCTGTGCTTGACCGTCTCGTAGGCGGGAATGCCGGCGTCGTACGACGGGTGGGGATAGCGTGTGAACGGCAGGTCGTAGAGGCCGTCCATCAGGTCGGTGGTGAGTGGCTCCGCGGGCGGGTTGAGGTACACGGCCTCGTGCCCATGAGGCTGGATCAAAGGCCGGCCGTTGCCCGGGTTCGTTTCCTTTTGAAACGCGCCGCTCATTTGGCTGAACCGTTCTTTGCTCTCCTTGACTTGCTCGTAGCTCGGCAAGACCAGCGGTCTGCCATCGCGAATGAAACGGCTCGTCTCGAGGCTCTCCCACTGGCCCTTTCGCAGCACATGGGCTGTGCCGCGCACGTCGCGTAAGTCCTCGAGCGCCTCGCCAGCTGCGAGTCGATCGGCCACTTCCCACACCGGCCGTTCGCCCATTCCAAAGATCAGCATGTCGGCCTTCGCATCGAGCAAGACGCTGCGGCGAATCGAATCGCTCCAGTAGTCGTAGTGGGCAATGCGCCGCAGCGACGCTTCAATGCCTCCGAGCACGATCGGCACGCCCGAGAACGCTTGCCGGCATAGGTTTCCGTACACGATGCTTGCCCGATTGGGCCGCATGTTCGTGCGACCGCCTGGGGAATACTGATCCTCCGAACGCACCTTTTTCTGCGCGGTCAGCTTGTTGATCATGCTGTCCATGTTTCCGGCGGTGATGCCCACGAAAAGGCGCGGCGCGCCCATGCGGGAAACGTCAGCGGTGTCGGTCCACTTCGGCTGCGAGATCATGCCGACGCGATAGCCCCTCCCCTCGAGGAAACGGCCGATGAGCGCGCCGCCAAACGCCGGATGGTCGACGTAGGCGTCCCCGTTGACGATGAGCACATCGAGCTCGTCCCAGCCGCGCGCCTCCATTTCCTCTCGGGTCGTGGGCAGGTAGGCGGACGCGTCGGGGCGGCTCGGGTGGCGAATGCCTTTGAGAGATAGGGGGACCAAGGCCATCAGTTCAATTTCGCGTCCTGGGAAGGACACCGCCCGGTCGGCCGAAGTGTGGGACGATGCTCGACTGAGCATCGCGTTCCGTTGGGTCGGGGGCGACGAACTCTTCGCGCGCTTGATCGTAAAACAAGCAACCGATCTCGGTGGGGTCTTGGGCGTCGATGAAGCGCTCGGCACGTGCGACGGCGTCTAACCATTGCACCTTGAGGTCCTCGAGGTCTATCTCCTCGCTCGATCGCAAGCGCTTGAAGTCCTCTGGTCGGTACTTCCCCCGGCGTTTCAGAAGCTCCAGGAGCGAGCGCGGGGAGAACCCAGGGTCCTTGCCAACAGCCGCCCAGCACAGCGCGCCCAGAGGCAGAATCTCCCGGTCGATCGTCAGGACATCGAGGAAGTCCCTGGCTTCGTCGCGCCCCGCAAGCGCAAGCAGCTTGTTGATCGCCAAGTCCATCGGGTGCAACCGGTAGCCGACGATGTCGTGCTTGATC
>CAZHPJ010000347.1:0-3624 GCA_964534585.1 uncultured Sandaracinaceae bacterium
AGGGGAAAAGCGATTTCGAAGTTCATCTTACAAACTATCGTTTTCACCGCACTATTCGCGGTGGCTATGTCATGGGCGACAGCGGTACAGGCGCAGGACGCGCCGCCCTCGCAAACGATTTACGACTTTGAAGATGACCTCGTCACTGGCGACTTGGTGCGGCCTGATGGCGAGCAATTGATCGTGCGTCGCCGCGGGCGCCGAGCGTCCCTGATTCAGATCCGAGAGCATTTTATTCCCGAGATGTTGAAATCTGTGGAAGATTTGTAGTGGGGCATCTGCGTGAGTGAGTCGAGCCACAATACGTCGGTCGCATTTTCTGTCTATGACGGAGACGCGTTGCTCAGCACCGAAACGCTGAGCCAAGAGATCATTAAGATCGGTCGTCTGCAGACGAGCGACATTCGCCTCGATGACGACAAGGTCAGCCGCATGCATGCGGTAATTGAGGTGACTGCACCCGGCGAGGTGTTCATCATCGATCTCGGCTCCGCGTCGGGCACGCTCGTCAATGGCGAGAAGATCAACAAGCGCAAGCTGCAAACGGGCGACGAGGTGCAAGTCGGCAACAAGCGGTTGCACGTCGACATCATCACCGGGACGGTGGCGGTTGCCTCGAGCCCGCCTGTCGCGATGGCTGCGGGCGCCGGGCGCGCGACCCCCATCGTCGACGAACGTGCGATGAGCGCGATGCTGGACGAACAGTCCGAGCCACGGGCCAAATCAGTCCCTGAGGCCACCCACAAGGAAGACGAGTCGGGGCCCAAGTTCAATCCGTTCGAGGTGGGCGCAAAGCGGCTGTCGCGTACGCCTTTCGCGAACACCGCCGAGGAAGAAGGGCCCGAGTACGGCCTGGTGGCGACCACGGCTGCGCTTCCGTCACACGAGATCGAGACCGACGAGCGAGCGATCGAGGTTTCTGTCATCTGGGGCGAGCGCAACGTCCTCAATGTCGACTATCTGACTCCGCCTCGCGATTACTATGTCGGCGAGCCTAACGGCGAAGACGTGGACTACGTGCTTGGCCATGACGCGATCGGCGTCGACCGAATGCCGCTTTGCATCGCGCAGGGTGCAGGCGTTGCTGCGATCGTTCCCGAGGGCGCGAAGGGCGAGGCCACGATCGGTGATCAGACTCGGTCGTTCGACCTGATGCGAGGCCAGGGAGATTTCCGACCTAGCTCGACCATCGCCGGCGCGATGGAGTTTCCGGTGCCCGAAGGCGGCTCGGTTCGCATGAAGCACCGCAACTTCACCTTCATCGTCAAGGACGTGAAGGCCGGCAAGAAGGTCGCAGGCCACGCGAAGATGGACATCCGCCCGATGATCTACGTGGCCGGTGCGGCGCTCTTCGCGAGCCTAGTGCTGACGATGTTCTACTTTCAGCCTCCGCGTCCGCGGGGGCTCTCGTCGGACTTGCTGAGCACCGACTCGCGCTTGATCCAGTTCCTCATGGAGCCGGAGGAGCTCGAAGAGCCAGAGCCCGAATGGCTCAACGGCACCGATTCGTCGGGCGGCGGCACGGGTAAGGCCCACGAAGGCGAGCAAGGCCAGATGGGCGACGAGAAGTCCGAGAAGAACAAGAACAAGTACGGCATCCAGGGGCCGGAAGACAATCCCGACCCGGTCATGGCGCGCGAGCAGGCCGAGGAAGAGGCGCGTAGCGCAGGCGTCATCGGGACGCTGAAATCCATGATGGGATCGTTCAATGCGCCCACCTCGCCTTACGGCGCAGACTTCGCGCTCGGCAATGACCCGAGCAGCGCGCTAGGCGCGATGACGGGCAACGACATCGGCCAGAATTTCGGGTTTGGTGGGCTCGGGCTGCGCGGGACCGGTCGCGGCGGCGGCGGGCTCGGACAGGGCACTATCGGCATGGGTAATTTCGGCACCATTGGCCGCGGCGGCGGCCGGGGTGCAGGCGAGGGCGGCTATGGTCGCGGCGTCGGCGGGTTCCACGGACGCTCGGCGGGCGTGCCCCAGGTGCGCAGCGGCGGCGCCGAGGTGAGGGGCTCCCTCTCGAAGGAAGTCATTCGACGCGTGGTGCGACGCCACATCAACGAGGTGAAGTTCTGCTACGAGCAGCAGCTCAACGCACGGCCCGACCTGCGTGGCCGAGTCACGACGAAATTCGTCATTTCGCCGACAGGCTCGGTGCAATCCGCCATAGTCGGGAGCTCGAGCTTGCGGAACGAGGCGGTCGAGAGTTGTATCGTGCGAGCGGTTCGTAGGTGGACGTTCCCGGCGCCTGACGGTGGCGGCGTGGTCGTCGTCAACTACCCGTTCCTACTCGACGCCGCCGGCCAGTGATCACTGGGTTGCCGGCCAAAAAGCGAGATTTCCGTCTAATATCCCTAGTTTCCAGTCCCTGCTCCCGCGTTCAGGGCCGATGGGGTAGTCTGAAACTGGCCAAGAAGGGAGAAACAGCCGAAAAAAGAGCTGTGTTTACAGTTGTTGGCGGTGCAAGCAATGCTGTAGGATTGAAGTGCTTGTGAATTCTCAAGTGCAGGAGGCAGGCATGCGTGCACAGATGTTCGGCGTGGTTTTGGTGGGTCTAATCCTGATGGGCGGTAATTGTTCGCGCGCCCGCGTGGAGTCGATGAACGAGATGAATGCCGGAGTCGAGCTTGCAGACATGAAGCGGTTCAATGAAGCCGCGGAGAGCCTCGAAAAGGCGGCTGTGCTCGATCCGACCAATCATCAAGCGTACTTCAATCTGGCCATCGTTCAGATGGAGCTGCGGTCGTTCTCGGCCGCGCGTGAGGCGCTCGAGCGGGCCGTGATCGCGAAGCCCGACATGGCGGGTTACCACGAGAAGCTCGGCACCGTGCTCATGGAGCTCGAAGACTGGAAGGGCGCACAGACCGCGTTCACCAGGGCGCTCGAGCTCGACGCATCGCTGTTCAAGGCGCACTTCAAGCTGGGACGTTGCAGCGAGGAGCTCGAAGATCCTCAGAACGCGCTCTACCAGTACACCGATGCGATCAAGACCGGTCCCCGGTTCCTTCTGTCGTACTCGGCACTCGGACGTCTGTACGCGGACCTCCGCTACCCCGACCAGGCCGCACAGGTGCTGACCGCAGCGCTCGAGGTAGCGATGCCCGGGACCGAAGAGGAAGCCAACATCCATCATCTTCTCGGCACCGTGTATCAGCAGAAGCGCGAATACGACGAGGCCATCGCAGAGTTCCAGGCGGCGCTAGGGCTCGTGCCGGGGATGCCCGACGCGTTGTTTTCGCTCGGTTGGACCTACGCGCTCCAGGGCAACGATGAGGAAGCGAGACGTTACCTCGACAAGTACGTGATGATGGCGGGCGCAGACGCACCCAAGCACTACCTGAGAGCTGCGCGAGACCGGCTCACAGAATTGAAAACCGAATCGCCGTAGGGGGGCTTAGGCAAGATGTCGGAAGAACAATCGGGGGATGAGGTTCGGGAGCTGACGGCGGACGAGACCGCCGAGCTCCAAAAGCTCGACGACGCGATCGCGAAGTTCGAGCAGCAGAAGCGCACGCTGGCGGAGAAGGGCTGGTTCGAGCGCGCGCGAGCCCTGCCGTCGCTCCCGGGCGCCATCGGCGTCGTGACCAGCCGAGACGGAGCCGCCTTCCGGGACTTCCTGCGCAC
>CAZHPJ010000348.1:0-473 GCA_964534585.1 uncultured Sandaracinaceae bacterium
TCGCACATGCCGATCCTCGGCGTGGCTTCACCGAGCTTGTCGATGCCGAACCTTCCCACAAAAAGGCCGTGGTGGAGCTGGGTAAGGTCTTCGCTGATGTCGCCCATGATGTAGCCGCCGTCGACCACGACCTTCATGGCGCCATCGCTCGATAGCGTCCCGTCGCCGGCGATCAGCTTGAACTCCGTGCCCGGGAGAAGGGGCGCGACCAAGCGGCCGAAGGCCACATACGCCTCGACCTGCTGAACCTTCGGCAAGTCCAGGCTCGCCTGGCCGGATGTGTCCAGGTTGAAGTCGGCTGGGTCGAGGAACCACCAGTCCGCGTTGTCCCACCCGGGACCTAGGGCCTCGGCGCCTTCGGCGCCCTGCAGGTACATGAGATTGACGGGGTCGTTTCCGCGAAAGCCGACCAGCGATGGATCCTCGCTGGTTCCATCGACGGCGTTCGTGAGCATCACCGTGACACTGGCATC
>CAZHPJ010000348.1:483-3613 GCA_964534585.1 uncultured Sandaracinaceae bacterium
GCTGAACCCACAAGACGACGGTCCCGGTTCCACGTCCCTGCGCGAGTGCGATGTTATCTTCGAGGCAAGGAAGCGCGCTGCCGACGCTCGGAAGGAGGCTGGTTCCTAGCGCGTTGTCGATTCCCCTTTCGCCGTCGACCACCGGTTGGCCGATCACCGCACCATCCACCACTCGGGGCTGGCACGTCCCATCGTTGCGGCCGGTCGTTACCCTCGCGTCCAGGTCGATGCCGATGCGAGCTGCCATTTGCGCCGACTGCCTGATGAAAATGTCGTTGAGCGCAAAGACCAGCGACTCACTGTCATCCGGCGAGCTCGTGTCGGCCGGTGGCCGATTCGGCACGTGCACACCACCGTTCTCGATCAAGCTTGGGTCATAGACACTGCACCCGAGCGCGAAGAGCAGCGTACACAAACCGCACCCCCGGTCGAGCTTGCCCTTTGCATCGCGGCGTTCCCCCCACACGTCTCCAGGGTACCAGGAGCGGAGCAGAGGCAAAAACATACTACGTCGAAGGCGCCATCGTTCGGATGAACATCTCGGTCATTTCCCATGGCAGATTCGACGGGAGATTCAGGATCGGAAGGTCGATCCCGTACTCGCGACGGCGTTTCAACTCAGAAATGCAGTAATCCGGGTCGCCCGAAATGGTGAGGGCCTCGATCATCTCGTCTGAGACTGCGGCGGCCGCTTGCGAGCGGGTTTTCTTGTCGCGGTAGAGCTCGTCGACCCTTTTGCACTCGTCGCTGTAGCCGAAGCCGCTGAGCAGCTCCTTGTAGTAGTCGCCCATCCCGCCGATGTAGAAGGAGATGAGCTGCCGCGCTTGCTGGATACCGGCCTCCCCAAGAGGGATGACCGAGGTGAAGGGTGCTGTTGCGATCTTGCCGGGGTCGCGACCGGCCTTGGCGGCGCCTTCGGCGATCCAGGCGTGTCCTCGCTCCAATTCGGTGTACGGCCAGAAGGTGGGAATCCAGCCATCAGCGAGCTCGCCGATCGACGTGATCGACTTCTGCTTGAGCGCAGCGACGTAGATCGGCACATCGGCGCGCAGCGGCTTCATCGCGAGCTCGAAGGGGCGGTAGTCGTGAAGCTTCGCGCCACTTTCGTGGAGGCGTTTGCCGCTGAGCAGTGTCTTCGTCACCCGAATCACGTCGCGCAGCTGCGTCAACGGCTTGTTGAACTCTCGCGCGTGAAAGCCTTCGATGACACGCTTGCCACTGGTACCGAGTCCGAGGATGAGACGGCCCTCACTGATCTCATCGACCGTCGCGGCGTTCATCGCCAAGAGACCTGGGGAACGGCTGAAGCAGTTGACGATACCGGTGCCGATCTTGATCTGCTTGGTGTGAACTGCGACCTCGGTGAGCAGCGAGAAGATCTCGTAGCCCCACGCCTCCGGAATCCAGAAGGAATCGTAACCGAGCTCATCCGCGAGAATCGCCGCTTTGAGATAGAGCTTGCGGTCGTAGTTTTTCCAGAATGGGAGAAGCCCGGTTGGTGCGGTCATCGAAACCTCCGGAAGGGGGAGTAGAACGTTTGGGGCGCTGTTTCAAGATCGCGCGGCCCTTGACAGTATCCCGCAATTCGTGCCACGAGCCTGTCCTCGTAGGAGCCTAAGCCGATGAAGATCGACGCCGCATTGGTGGTCACCGACATGAAGCAGGTCGCCAGCCGGGTCCGAGAGCTCGAGGAGGCCGGCTTCGACGGATGCTTTACTTTCGAAGGGCCACACGAGCCGTTCATGCCGCTCGTGCTGGCAGCTGAGCATTCCAAGCTCGAGATCGGCACCGGGCTCGCTGTCGCGTTTGCACGTACCCCGATGACCGTCGCCAATTTGGCCCACGACCTGCAGCACTTCTCCGGCGGCCGATTCTGGCTTGGGCTCGGCTCGCAGATCAAGCCACACATCGAGGCGCGCTACAGCATGCCATGGAGCAAGCCCGTCACGCGCATGAAGGAGTTCGTTCGGGCGCTTCGCGCGATCTTTGCGAGTTGGAACGTCAACGAGAAACTCAATTTCCGCGGAGAGTTCTACACGCACACGCTGATGCCGCCGATGTTCAGTCCTGGACCGGCCAAGGGAGGCGCGCCTCCAATTTACCTCGGAGGCGTGGGGCCAAAGATGACCGAGGCGGCCGGTGAAGTGGCTGATGGTATGCTGTTGCACCCGTTCCACACCGAGCGCTCGATCGAAGACGTCACGCTGCCCAACTTGCAGAAAGGGCTGACGGCATCAGACCGTCGATTGTCCGACTTGACGCTTTGCGCCCAGGTGCTCGTAGCGACGGGGAAGGACGAAGCCGGCTTCGAGGGCGCGCGGGCGATGGTCCGGAATCAGATCGCGTTTTACGCGTCGACCCCTGCGTATCGCAGCGTGCTCGAAGCGGAGGGCCGAGGCGACCTTCAGCCGGAGCTTCGTCGACTCACCAAAGAAGGCCGTTGGCACGAAATGGCGGGCTTGATCGATGACGAGCTCCTGGGCCGAGTCGCCGCCGTGGGAGCTCCTAGCGAGGTTGCCGAGCTCCTACACGCTCGCTACGGTTCGCTCGCCGCGCGGCTCGCGTTTGCGTCGCCCTTCCCGCTCCCACAGGAGTGCGCATCCGAAATCATCAGCGATCTGCGAAGTCTTGCGAAACCTGCATGACCGCGCCGAGGTGCATTCCGCTCGACGCGATCTCCGGCGAAGCTGTCGGCGGTAAGGCTGAGGGACTGGTCCGCCTGTTGAGCTACGGCTTAGACGTGCCCCAGGGCTTCGTCATCACGAACGCAACCTCCGGACAACTACCCGATGACCTCGATGAGCACTACCGCCAGATCGGCGCTGGAAAAGTAGCCGTTCGCTCCTCGGCAGCCGGGGAGGATTCGGGCGAAGCTTCCTTTGCCGGCCAGTACGAAACGGTGCTGAACATCGAGGGCGCGGGGGCACTGCGAGGTGCGATCGAGAGCTGCCTTCGCTCGCTAGACAATGCGCGCGCAACTGCCTACCGGGACGAAAAGACCGCACAGAGTGGGGTCCGAATGAGCATCGTCGTGCAGCAAATGGTCGATGCGCGCGCAGCGGGTGTGCTGTTCACTGTGAACCCGGTCAGCGCGCGGCGCGATCAAGTCGTCGTCGACGCGGTCGCAGGC
>CAZHPJ010000349.1:0-3606 GCA_964534585.1 uncultured Sandaracinaceae bacterium
TCCGCACATGGGCGACGGATGGCAACACCAAAACGGCACCTACGGCATGGCGTTCTCCTTCCGGACCGCAGCGACTGCCAATCAGAAGGCAGCGTTGTTGCGGGTGTCGCCCGAAGGCGGCAGCACCGACGTGGATCCGAATGCGCTGATCGAAGTGGAGTTCGATCACCCCATGGCCGATGGCGTCGAGGAGCTCTGCTCAGTGCATCTTGGAGGGCTCGACGGCGAGGAGGTGCCCGGAGCATGGGCATGGTCGGAAGACCACCAGGTGCTGACCTTCACGCCACATGACCCACTGCAACTAGGCAGCGAGCACACCCTCCACGTCGGCGGCGGGATCACCGATCCTGACGGTCACGGCATGGACTTCGACCAACACGGGTTCGACATGGGAGGCCACTGGGTCGATGAAGACATGTTGGGCTCCGGGGACATGATGGGCAGCCACTCGCATATGGGCGATGGGTGGCAGCACGAAAACGGCACCTACGGAATGGCGTTCCCCTTCTCGACGGCGCCGTAAACGCACGCTTCGCACAACGCGATATTGATCCGCGCGGTACGGAAGCTACCGCGCGGATCCGTGCACCAAGAGCCCGAGCTCGAAGAGGAAGTGCTCCTCTTCGAAGCTCTTTAACCTGGCGCGCATTACCGCTTTGCCACGATCCCAGCGGTCACGAAGGACGGCGTCGTCTAGATCTTCCCAGCTGTCGATGCCGTACCGCACCAGCATGTCGGCGTAGATCGGGTACAAGAGCCCAAGGGGCCCCTTCGGCCGAACGCGGCCGAAGTCGAGGATGACGATCCGTCCATTTGGCGTCAGTCGGTCGATTGCGCGATTCATTGCCTGCTCGAGGTCGTACAGGAGACCAAAGCAATAGGTCGACAAGACCGCGTCGAAAGAACCCTGCACAGCATCGAGGGACACCGCATCTCCGTGCACGAGCTCCACGTTCGACCAGCCGTTCGACTCTACGCGCTTGCTAGCCTGCTCCAGCATTGCGGGCGTGTAGTCCACACCGACGACCTGACCGGTTTGTCCTACCCGAGGCACCAACGACGGCAGGTTCGCTCCCGTTCCGCAGCCAATGTCCAACACCCTTGCGCCCTCGCGCAGGCCGAGCTGCTCGATCGCGCGTTCGCGGTACTTCGCGATTCGAAGCACCGTCCCGAACCAGAACCGCAAGCGTCGATCGTAACCGCTCGCGGCCCGTCCGTATCCTCGTACCACGTCTTCGAGTTGCATATTGCACCTCCAGGTATGCTCGGTTGGTGTCACAGAGTGTGCGCGACGCGAGCTATGCGCGCAAAAGCCTCAGGGCATTGAACACGACCAGCAAAGAGGCTCCGGCATCGGCTGCGATTGCACCCCACAAGGTGGCGAGGCCTACAAACGTCAAGACCACGAAAACAGCCTTCACGCCCAACGCAAACACGATGTTCTCTCGGATGATGCGGAGGGTTCGGGCAGAGTGCTGCACGAGCCAAGCGAGCTTGGAGATGTCGTCGCTCATGAGCACCACATCAGCCGTTTCGACGGCGACGTCGGTTCCCATGGCGCCCATGGCCACGCCGATCGTAGCCCGAGCGAGCGCGGGAGCGTCGTTTACGCCGTCGCCAATCATTGCCACCGGACCGACCTCGGCGCCAAGTGCCTCGATGGCAGCCACTTTTTCGCCCGGCAGGAGCTCGGCACGCACGTCGTCGATGCCCACTTCGGCAGCAACCGCATCGGCCGTCGCACGGTTGTCGCCGGTGAGCATCGCGACACTCCGTATGCCTACTTCGTGCAAAGCGGCGACCGTCTTCCTTGCGTCGGGCCGTATGGCGTCGGCAAGCGTGATGAAGCCGCACACGTGGTCGTCCGTCCCGACCACGACCACCGATCGCCCCGCGCTAGAGCGCCGCTCTAGTGACGCGTGCATCTCCGGCGACTCCTGTGCTCGTTCCTCCAGCCATCGGTGCGAGCCGAGCCAGTAGTGCTTGCCGTTCACTCGTCCGCTCGTGCCTTTGCCTGGCACGATCTTCACGTCGTCCGACCCGGGGAGCTCCAAGCCGGCGGCGCTCGCGTGATCGATGATGGCTTGAGCGATGGGATGCTCGCTCCGAGACTCGATGGCGGCGGCCACGGCAAGCAAGGCCTCAGGCGTGTGCCCGTTCAATGGTGCCACATCAACCACGCGCGGCCTTCCTTCGGTGAGCGTGCCGGTCTTGTCGAGTGCGACGACCCGTAGCGTGGCTGGAATCTCGAGAAAACGGCCTCCCTTGACGAGCACTCCGTGCCGCGCGGCGGCTGCAAGCCCCGCAACGACCGCAACGGGCGTCGAGATGACCAACGCGCAGGGACAGCCAATGACGAGCAACACGAGACCCCGATAGAGCCAATCAGACCACGCCCCACCGAATAGCAAGGGAGGGACCACCATAACCGCACCTGCGGCCACGAACACGACGGGGGTATAGACGCGTGCAAAACGTTCCACCCATCGTTCGGAATCGGCGCGGTCCTTGCGCGCTTCTCCAACCATGCGAACGATCTGTGCAAGCGTGGTGTCGGAAGCGAGCTTCGCGCTGCGGACCTCGAGAGCGCCGTTGCCATTGATCGTCCCAGCAAACACTTCATCTCCCACTGCCTTGGGTACGAGCACGCTCTCTCCGGTGATCGGTGCTTGATCCACGTCGGAGGCGCCGTCCACGACGACCCCGTCGAGCGCGAATCGCTCTCCGGGCAACACGATGAAAATGCTGTTTACTGGTGCAAGGGCGGGATCGATTTCCTCGAGCACCTCGCCACGTTTGAGACGCACCTTCGGCGGTGCAAGGGAGAGTAGCTTCTCCACCGCGCGCCGCGCCCGTCCCACGCTCCAAGCTTCGAGTGTGAGCGACAGCGCGAAGAGAAAAGAAACGGCCGCGGCTTCGAACCATTCCCCTAGGCCAATAGCTCCTGCAACTGCCAGCGTCATGAGCAGGTTCATGTCAGGCCGCAGGTTCCTGACTGCATACCAAGCCTTGGGAACGACGAGCAGCAGACCGGTTCCCACCGCGACCAGGTAGAAGGCGACCGCAGCAACTGGAATGGTGTGTAGCTGGCGCTGGCCACCGAGCCCCTCGGAGCCGATCGCTGTATCGAGGCCCGAGATCCATGTATGCGCGATGAAACCGGCGAGGACGCTGAGGCCGCTCACTACGGTCAGCACATCGCGGCCGTGTCGACTCCACCAGGAGGGCGGGGTTTCTGCAGTCCCCGCTGCGAGCGGCACGCCGCGCATACCTGTGCCCGCTATGCGAGACAACACCGTCTCTGCAGGCACGGAGACAGGCACGTCGATGGTGCCCTCTAGGAGGTCGAACCGCAGCTCATCAACGTCGACGACGTCCTTCAGGGCCCCCTTCAGTGCAGCGATCTCTTCGGCGCAGTCCATGCCGCGGATACGGTACTGAGCGAGCCCAAGATTCGAGCGAGGCTCTTCAGGCGTAAGATCGGCCGCATCTTTGCAGGCGTCACGGCCACAAGGGTTTTCGTTCTCGTGAGTACCCATCATACGGTCTACCGATCAAAGGGCGTCCGGCCCCCGATCACCTGTTCGAATCTTGCAAGCATCGACG
>CAZHPJ010000350.1:0-3604 GCA_964534585.1 uncultured Sandaracinaceae bacterium
GTGGATTTCGTGTTCTTGCCGAGGTGGATCATCTTGGTCCCGGTGTCGGCCTGCTGCCGATGATTGCTCAGCGCCACCGAATAGAATTCCCCGATCGAGTCGTCGCCCTTGAGAATGCAGCTCGGGTACTTCCAGGTGATCGCTGAGCCAGTCTCGACCTGGGTCCAGCTGATCTTCGACCGCGCGCCTTCGCAAAGACCGCGTTTGGTGACGAAGTTGAAGATGCCACCCTTCCCGTTCTCGTCACCCGGATACCAGTTCTGCACCGTCGAGTACTTGATCTGGGCGCCCTCGTGGGCGACCAGCTCGACGACCGCCGCGTGAAGTTGGTTCTCGTCGCGCATGGGCGCAGTGCAGCCCTCGAGGTAACTCACGTAGCTCCCCTCGTCGGCGATGATGAGCGTCCGCTCGAACTGCCCGGTGTTCGCAGCGTTGATGCGGAAGTATGTCGACAGCTCCATCGGGCAGCGGACGCCCTTGGGAATGTAGACGAACGAACCGTCACTGAAGACAGCGCTGTTGAGTGCAGCAAAGAAGTTATCGGAGACCGGCACGACGGAGCCGAGGTACTTCTTGATGAGGTCGGGATGTGCTTGCACCGCCTCGGAAAACGGCATGAAGATGACGCCGACTTCGGAGAGCTTGTCCCGGAAGGTCGTTGCAACCGACACGCTGTCGAACACGGCATCGACCGCAACACCGGCGAGAATTTCCCGCTCATGGAGCGGAATCCCCAACTTTTCATAGGTTGCGAGAAGCTCGGGGTCGACTTCGTCGAGGCTCTTCGGCGCGTTCTCGTTTGTCTTGGGCGCGGCGTAGTAGCACATGTCTTGATAGTCGATCTCTGGGTAGCTGACGTTGGCCCAGGTAGGCTCCTTCATGTCTAGCCACCGCCGGTACGCCTTGAGACGCCACTCGAGAAGCCACTCCGGCTCCTGTTTCTTCTTCGAGATGAAGGCGACGATCTCTTCGTTCAAGCCGGGAGGCGCATATTCCTGCTCGATGTCGGTGACGAAACCGGCGTCATAGCCCTGCTTGAGAATGTCATCGATCTGTTCGGTTGCTGCTGACATGAGTCACTCCAACTCAGTGGGCGGCGGTGCCCTGCGAACCAGCCGCGCGCATTCGCTCGGCCTCCTTGCTCGAGCGCGCGATCGGCACGAGCTCCTCCGTGCTCGGGAACGCCATGTCCGCCAAGGTGATTTCGGAAAGTGCGTTGTTGACGGCAAGGTTGATGCGCTGCCAGTTCGCCCGCACCCCACAATTGGTTTCGTACTCACAAAGCGACTCGGTCGTCTCGTCCGAGCACTCGGTCACGGCGATTGGGCCTTCGATGGCCTCGATGACTTCGTTCACGCCGATCTGCTCCGGCAACCGGGCCAGCGCGTAGCCACCCTTCGCGCCACGCTGTGAAATGACGACCCCTGCCCGTGCCAGCTTCTTCAGCACCTTACCTGCCGTCGGCTCCGGGATCTGAGTCTGTATCGCCAGATCGCGGGCGGCATGAGGCCCCTCCGCGGCTGCCAAGTGCGTCGCCAACACTACAGCGTAGTCTGTCATCTTTGAAATACGCAGCATTTTCAGTGCTTTATATACCGGACTGTTTCAGTCCTATATGTGGATCTAGAGTATGGCCAGGCAGGTGTCAAGGTTGGCCCATGGCCAAGACCTACGACGCGATCGACACCAAGCTCCGTACCTTCATCGACCAGCAGAAGATGTTCTTCGTCGCGACGGCGCCGTTGACGCCGGACGGGCATGTCAATGTGTCCCCGAAGGGCCTGCCAGGGACCTTCGCCGTGATCGACGAACGAACGATCGCGTACTTGGATCTCACGGGGAGCGGCGTCGAAACCATCGCTCACGTGCGCGAGAACGGCCGCATCTGTGTCATGTTCTGCGCGTTTGAAGGACGTCCCCGCATCGTGCGCGTGCATGGAATCGGCGATGTGGTGGAACCGAACGACGAAGAGTTCGAAAGCCTGAGCACACACTTCGACGAGTATCCGGGCGCGCGCTCGATCATCCGAATCCGCGCGAGCCGAATCAGTGACTCCTGTGGCTACGGCGTGCCTGTGTACGAGCACAAGGAAGGACGCGATCAACTTCAGCGCTGGGCCGTTCAGAAGGGCGAAGAAAGCGTCGCGCAGTACCAGCGTGACAACAACGCTGAAAGTCTCGACGGCCTACCGAGCTTGCTCGGGGACCATTAGGACCGGCACGGACGCGATCCGGAGACAGCGCGAGGCAGTGCTGCCAACCAGCAATCGGCCTAGCACCCCCTGCCTGTGCGTCCCAACCACCATGACGTCAGCGGGGATGCTCCGAGCCGCTTCGCACAGCGCATGGGACGCATAATCGGCCGAAACGATCTGGTGAGCCTGCGCGCTGGGCGCGTGTTCTTGGATGTACTCGGCGAGCTTCTGCCCTGCTTCGAGCTTGCTTTGGTCGCGCAGGACCTGGTGCCACGTGCGCTCCTCGTCGGGCCTCTCTTCCCCGCCAGCCGGGATAACGACGTTGGCGATGTGTAGCTCGCCGTCGACGCGCGCGGCTGCACGCTTCGCCCAGGAGACCGCCGCCAGCGAGGACTCGGAGAAGTCTGTGCCGACGAACCACTTAGTGCCCCGCAGGCCATCGGGAATCGGCTCCTCGCCAGTCGCGACGAAGACCGGGCGATCTGCAGCGCGGATCACACGCTGCGCGGTCGAGCCGAGCACTCGCTCGATCACGCCCTTGCTCTCGACCGACTGCGGGCCACTCGCCCCGTATGAACCGATGGCGATCAGGAATGAGCCCCGTTCTTTAGCCATCTCTGGAATGACCCGCCAAGGCCGGCCGCGGACGACGAGCGCTTCGCAGTCGACGCCGGCGGCAACACAGCGCGCCTGCTCCGTCTGGAGCTCCGCCTCGAGCGTGGCTTCATGTCGCGTCGAGTGTTCTTTGGCCGCCGCAGCCGCCGCTTCGAACTCGGGGGACTCCGGCCACCAGGACTCCGCGTCGTCGAGGACGTGGACGAGGTCGAGCCGAACGCCAAACGCTTTGGCCGCCGCCACCGCCAGATCGACGGTTCGGGTGCCTGCAGAGGTCAGATCGGTCGCACAAAAGATGCTCGCTCCTGCCATGGTGGGAGCATAGATCAACACGTTGGAGGCGCACAGGGTCGGCGCTAGGCTTCCCTAGACCGATGAGCGAAACGCCAATCTACATGGACTATCACGCGACGACCCCGGTCGACGAACGGGTCCTCGCGGCGATGCTCCCCTACTTCGGAGCCCACTTCGGCAACGCCGCCAGCCGGACGCACGCGCATGGAAAGACTGCTCGGGACGCGGTCGAGCTCGGGAGGGCCCAGGTCGCCGGACTGCTCGGCGCCAAGCCGGACGAGCTGATTTTCACCTCCGGCGCCACCGAGAGCGACAACCTGGCGATCCGAGGCGTGGCCCAGGCACGCCTGGGGGACGGCAGGCACATCGTGACGGCTCGGACGGAGCACAGGGCCGTGCTGGACACTTGCACCGCGCTGCAACGCGAGGGTTGGCGGGTTACATGGCTCGAGGTCGATGCGCAGGGACTCGTCTCAGCCGACGCGGTTGCCGAAGCGCTC
>CAZHPJ010000351.1:0-3596 GCA_964534585.1 uncultured Sandaracinaceae bacterium
GTGCCGTCAAAGCGAACAGGCCCTCCTGCGTCACCCTGGCCGCCCGCACCGCCTGTGCCACCCGCTCCGTTCTCGTCCAGGAAGCCGTCAGTTCCACCAGAGCCAGCCGGGTTGCCTGTGTCCCGGGCACCGGAGCTGTCGCCGCAGCCTGCCGAAACCAAAGCCAGCAGGGCAGCCAACGGCAGCCATTTCAGGTGCTGGTTTCGTCGATTTCGGCTCACGGTTTGCTCCAAGTTTGCTCCAAAGGGATTAATTGGTCGGTGCGACCTCCACCCGGTAGATTCAAGCGCCGTGCCAACAGGAATCGGAGCCGGCTTAGATCGTCCGCTCGGGGGGCCACGGCGATTCCAGTGATATTGCACTCCTCATCGAGGCACCCGCTTCGAACGAGCGTCGAGGTGCTGCTCAGAATTGGGTTCACCGGGAACGGCACAGGCTCGGGAAGCTCGAATTCGAGCATCGACGTGTCGTGGGTTCGTGCCTCTGCGAGCGCCACCGCCCAGTCGCCAGGGGTGCTCTGGGCCAAGAACCAAATGCGAAGGCGCATGCCGTCCTCTTCGAACGAGATCAGCGGTTCGGGGGAGCGGATTCCGGCAGCCGCGAATGGCCCGAGCTCACTTGCGACGAGCACCACGCGCCGCATCGGGCTGCCACCTTCTCGAATTACTTCGAGCGCACGCGAGATACGAACGGCGTGAATCTCGGTCGGTGCGCCAGTCCCTTCGATGCAGGTGAAGAGCAGCCAGTATCCTTGCTGCGCTTCCGGATCCACTGGAATTAACGCTGGATCACGCAAGCTCACGCATTCGGGGAGCTCGTCTGGAGAGAGCGTCGGCGTGCTTGGGAGCCCAATGGAAGTCGCGGGAGCGCCGACCGGCCGGACGATTTGAATCCCGAACAAGTCTCGCTCGCTCGGGTCCGTCACCAGCTCGCGTGCGAAGGACAACACGAGATCGCGAAGCTCCTGCTCGTCGTTGAGCTCGGCGAGAAGATGGGGCTCCCGGACGCTTCGATTGCCGTCACAGGAGCCGTCCAAACAGGACGGCGGATCATCGCCGACTTTCGGTGACCCGCTGCTCTCCCAGGTGTCGAGACGCCAGTCACCCCCCTCGTCGGTCGTGACCCTTGCATGCCCCAGCGCGTAGCCGATATGGGTGGTCGGCTCGAGCTCAGGGCTGTCGTTGCTCCCCTCGACAATCAAGTCCCACTGGACATCCGAAACCGAGTTTCGTGAGCTAGCCAACCCGGGCGAACCCACATACGCCGCCACCCAAGAAGGGGCGAACTCCAGGCTCGACCCGCTCAGGGTTGCACTTTGTTCATCGAACTGGCTCGGATTGGCACAGTCTTGTTTGGCGGTCTCCAAGGGACCTACATAGACGCCGTCGCCCCGACCCTGTGCCGCCACGTGCAGCCCCGGGATCTCGGCACAGTCGCCGCTGGTGACGAGGTCTGCGATCGCCGCCACGGTGAAGTCTTCGAGGACCAACTGTCCGGCCACGGTCACCTGGGCGTTCATGATCGGAAGATTGAAGTCGTCGAGGGTCGGCCGTAGCTCGATCTCGACCTCGACGCTTTCATCGATTCCCGCCGTGGCGCGGGCGACTTCGACGTCGGCCTGGGTCACGAGGATGAGACCGCCAGCATGAAGCGTCACCGCGAGCTCGTCCTGGAGCTTGCTTCCGGGTGTGGAGTCGGTCGCGACGGTGAGCACGACTCCGGCATATCGGTCACATGGGGCGCTCGGCTCACATCCTGTCCCGTCGGTCGCGCGCAACGTGGTGTTGACCCAACCGCCCAGTGCCAGGGACACGCAGTCGTTGCTTACCAGCGCGCGCGGCGAGTCGTCGGGAAGGAAGCCTCCGAGGAAGGTCGTGCCATCGAGTGAAGGCCGAAGGGGCGCCCAAGACTCGCCGGTTGTTGGCGCGAAGGTCCAACCGGCACGCAGGTTGGCAGCGGTCCAGTCCTCGCTGAGCGTCGGGGTGCGGCGCGCGCAACATGCCGGCTCCTCGGAGCAGTCCGAATCGTCGCAGTCGACCGCCAAGTCTGCATCGTCGTCGAGACCATCATCGCAAAAGAGCTCGATCCCCCCGCCATCGACGCCGCCGTCCGGAGGCGCGAGGTTACGCTCCGGCGCGTTGAGCCATGAGCACCCCCCGATGAGCAACGTGGCCAGCACTGCGAGCCCGCGATTCATTGCGCGGCCCCGAACTGCATGCGCACCGACGCGAAGCCACCGTTTCTCGAAATCGAGACGCCGACTTCGGGCGCTTCACGCTTCAGTTTCTTGCGGTGCACGGCATAGAGGACGATGGCGCTGACGCCGAGAGCGATCGTCGTGCCCCAGAGCACGTCGGCTGTGAGATTGAAGCGGTCAGTCCTGTCGGCGAGATCTTCGGCGCGTTGAAGATCCGCCGGATCGCCCGTCATCCGATACTGCGCTGCGGCCCGGCCCTGTTCGTCGTTGAGGGAACGGGCGCGGAGCGACAGACCGAGCGCGACTCCTGCTACGGCCAGCGTGCTTGCCGCTGTTCCGATCGCAGCATTGCGAAGGCGGGGACGCGAAGGCTCCGGCGCCTCGAGCGTCGGCTCGGGTTCCGGCACGACCGGCTCGACTGGAAGTGGCAACAGCACCAGCTCCATGACCATCGTCTCGCCGCGCACGATCTCTTGCGTCTGCTCGACGGAGGTGTATCCGTTCTTTTCGATGAACGTGCGGTGCTCGCCCGGCGGCAACGCGATCTCGATCGGCGTTTCTCCGAGGGGGGCCAGGTCTTTGCGGTCGACCCAGAGCAAGGCGCCCGCCGGTTCGGTCGTCACCTGCAGCACTGCGACTTCGCTCCGAAGTGCGTCACGGCGCCGCATCGCGTCCTCGCGGTCCGCGGCTGGCAGCTCCTCGATGCGTAGGTACTCGCCGAAGTAGTTGAACGATTCGTCGTTGCGCCCGAGCTCGCCCAGCACGATCGCGGCGTTGAAGAGCGCGTTGCGGCTGCGCACGATGCGAAGGCTGTCGACGTACGCTTCGAGCGAGCGCTGAAGAAGCGTCGTCCGTTGCGTGCCGCGCGCCCCGCTCGCCTGCTCATAAAGCCGATTGCCCTCTTGGAAGTAGACGCGCGCCTCCGCATTCTCCGACGTGCTCTGGGCAGTCGTGACGGAAGGGCTCGTCAGGCCGAGTAGGGCGACGAGCACGAGCGGTAGGCGAGTAGGCACTGGCTAGAAGTCTGTCTTAATAGGAGGCGGCCTGGAGCGGGTTTTCTTCTTGAGGCGCACCACCAGGACCCCGTCTTCATTCGGGACCAGGCGATGCTCCTTGCCGCGGTATCCCTGAAGCGAAAACCGTACCGTCGCCTCCACCCCTCGCCGGAGCTCTAGCGTGAGCGGGGTTCTGCCCTTTTTATCCCCGTTTAGCGTGACAAAGGCGCCCCTGGGTCTCGAATCGAGCTCGAGCTTCACCCGCTCCACCGGAGAAGTTTCTGCGGGGTCTTCGGACTTTTCTGTCACAGGTGCCGGTGCCGGGATGCTGGGCTCGGGAACCGGGGTATCGGGCTCCGCGGGCATCATGGGCCACGAGAAAAACACGACGGCCCCGAGGATGG
>CAZHPJ010000352.1:0-3593 GCA_964534585.1 uncultured Sandaracinaceae bacterium
GTAAGCGGCTACCCGGCCTCCTCGCGAGAGATCCGACAACGGAGTCACGACCAACACGACGACGCCCGCTGCGGCCGTGGCGACGCCCAGCCATCGAGCGAGCAGCTGAACACGACGCCCGTGTTTCGCGGCCGCGTAGAGCTCACCCTCGAAGCGCGCGATCGTGAGCTGGTCGATGCCTTTGGGCTCCGCTTCGTTCCAACGTCGAGCGACGTCCTCGGCCTCGCTTTTCACGACGAGGCGAAAGACGCCGAGCCCGGTCCCGAACGCGCCAGCAGCCACCAGTGCGACCCCGCCACCCTTCGAGAGCTCGTTGTTCGGAGACGTCGCCATCAGTGCGATCCCGAGACCAAGCCCAGCGGTGCCGACCGCAAGTAGCGAGCCTCCCGTAAAGCGCCGTTCGGCTTTCTGTTGACTCGCCTGAACGTCGAGCCACTGCCCGAGCAGCGCGCCTTGCGCCACCACATCGTTCGGAGCCTCCGCCGTCGCCGTCCCCGAAAGAGCGGACTGACCGAGCAAGATCGCGATAGTGAGGGCACTGAGCCCGCTGCGGTTCACGACCACGACGCTAACACGCCGCGTGAGGCCACGCTTCAACGCGGGAAGGAAGCCGTCCCGGGTTGACAGACGCTTGCCGCGGCGACCCACCAAGAGCCCCATGGGGCGGAGCGGCTACCTGGTGGTTTCGAGCGCGTCCAGCACGCCGAAGTAGGCCGGCTTCTCGACGAGCTTCTCGTCGAACAGCAGCGGGTCATCGGCACCATGCCGTGCGTCAATCCAAGAGTAACGGTCGGTGAAGCCCCAGAACGTCACGCCGAGGCAGTTCGGTGCGGCAAGACAAACACCGACCATGTCGCGGTAGTAGTCCGCCTGAGCTTCGAGTCGCTCGTCCGTAGTTCCGGCGAGATCCGCGATTCGTACATCCATCTCGCTGATCGTCACCTTCAGCCCCAAGCCCTCGTAGCGTGCCATGTTGGCTGCGACCTCCGCCCCGCTGGGTGGGGCATCGGCGAGGTTGACATGCATTTGAAAGCCCACGCCGTCCACAGGTGCGCCGATTGCGACTAGGCGCTGCAGCATTGCGAACACGTCGTCGGACTTTCGGCCGGATCCGGCGATCTTGTAGTCGTTGTAGAGGAGGACGACATCGGGGTCCGCTTCACGCGCCCACCGGAAAGCATCGGCGATGTCGTCTTCGGAAACACCACCTAGCAGGCCACTGCCATCGTTGGCCATCGCCTCGTTCCAGACGTCCCATGCGGTGATTCGGCCCGCGTATCTCCCCACAACCGCTTGGATATGGTCTCGAATGGCCACGAGTTGCTCAGCACGAGGCAGCACGAGAAACCAGCCCGGATAGGATAGCTCCTTGCTCCAGGCCAGAGTGTGTCCCTTCACTTGCATCCCGTTCTGTTCCGCGAAATCCACCATCTGGTCTGGAACATCGAACGTCCACACGCTTCGGTCGGACTGCAGAGCCTTCCACTTCAACGCGTTTTCCGGCACCAGGGAGTCGAACTCGCGCGCGAGCACATCGAGGTAGCGTGCGTCGTCGACCATGGCTGGCGCGTTTGCGGCAGCACCAATCCAACGTCCGGTGGGCGCTGCAGCCTCTCGTAAGGAAGCGCGATTCGATGGAGTCTGATCCCCGGCGCTACACGCGATCGCCAGCACCGCCAGGGACACTGCCCCGGCGACTGACGGCAACTCGAAGCGACGTCCACAAAAGCACCCCACAACCTCGAAGAGTACGGATCATCGCAAGCCCCTGCCAATTACGAGCGCCCGAAACAGAAACGCGATGTTCACGGGCCGCAAGACGAAAGAATTACTTATGAAAGAAGCAACAATTACGTATGGATTTCGTTTCGTTTCAGAAGCACGTTCGTCGTAGGTGAAGGCCTCGGAATCGAGGTCACACACGCTGTGAGGAAGGAGGGATGAGCGATGCTTTCCATCTATCGAAGCCATGCAGTGAGTGAGAGCCTGCTTGGGGAGGTCGCGCGAACCGAATGGCTCGTGGACCCGGTGTTGTTTTGCTACGGTGTCTTCGGTTTCGCTGTGCTCTTCGTGTGCACCGTTGGCTACTTCGTTCTGGGCGGGAGTTGGCGGCGCACGGAACGCCCGGCTCGTGCGCGTCGTCGAGTGAAGCATGCAGCTTATTAGGAACTCGAGACTGCGCTCGTTCTGCGAGGGTTTCGCCGCGAACAACAGATAGTCGGCGTAGAAGGAAAGGAAGCGACCTTTCTTCGATACAGGCTCATTCATTGCGGGGCACGATCTTCAGTGCAGCACCTAGATCTAGCGAGAAGCTCACAGGAATTCGAAGAGGCCTTCCCAATTCGCAGTCCAAAGCGTAGCTCTATGGCCACACAACCCGTGCTGTGCGCGCACACTCCTCTAAGGTCTTCCTAGTCCTTCTGCCTCGATCCGAGGGAAGGTTGGTTTTTTTGCAGCGTGGAGGCCGATCATGATCCTCACCCTCGTGTCCGCCCTACTACTTGGCGCGATCGCCTGGACCTTCCTCGAGTACGTCATCCATCGCTGGCTCGGACACGATCCGCGCACACGGCCCAACCCGTTCGCGGCGGAACACGTCCGGCATCACAGCCAAGGAGACTACTTCGCTCCGGCTTGGAAGAAGGTGCTATCAGCCGTCCTCTTCGCGGCGGTGCTGATCGGGCCGAGCGTTGCCCTCGCCGGGGTGGTGGCCGGTTCGTCCTTCGTCGTCGGTCTCATCGCGATGTACGTCGCATACGAGGTACTGCACCGTCGCGATCACACCCATCCCGGACGCGGCTCGTACATGCAGTTCCTCAGGCGGCATCATTTCTATCACCACTTCACGGATCCCAGCTTCAACCACGGCGTGACGACACCGATCTGGGACTGGGTGTTCGGAACGCTGCGGGCGCCGGGGCTCATCCGCGTTCCCCCGAAGCTAGCAATGAGGTGGCTCGTCGACCCGCACACCGGTTGTGTCCGCCCCGCCTATGCCGGGCACTACGAGCTGATCCGGAAGGGCTGAGCATCGCCGCGCCCCCCTGCGCCGTGTGCATCTGGGTTTAGGGCAGAACGCGGCGGCCGAGGCACCGGCGGGTCAGCAGGTACGTAGCGAAAACGTTTCCAGGTTGAATAGCCACGCTGCGGTCAGGCGAGGTCCCGGAGGTACGCGGGGATGTCGATGCCCGCTCGTAGGTCGGCGGCGGGGAGGGGCCGTTCGGGCCGGAGGCGGAGGGGCACGACGCCAGCCCAATGCGGGAGGGCATGGTCGGCTTCGTCATCGACGGGGTCGCCGGTGCGCACCTTTGCCGATGCTTCGTCGATCGGAAGGCGGACGACCGTCGTGGCTTGGGTTTCCTCTAGCGTCGGCTGGCGCGTGTCGCTCCATCGCCCGGGCATCAAGCGCTCGACCAGCGCTTCGAATGCGCGGAGCTTCTCGCTCGGATCCTCGACCGCGCTGGCCCGGCCAAACACTGTCACCGAGCGGTAGTTCATCGAATGGTGAAAAGCGGAGCGAGCGAGCACCAGTCCATCGATCAACGTGACCGTCACGCAGGCGGGTGCCCCTTTGGAAAGCGTTTCTAGCATCC
>CAZHPJ010000353.1:0-3581 GCA_964534585.1 uncultured Sandaracinaceae bacterium
TCGCAAACGTGGGGCTCATATTCGCGGTGACACCGGCAGACGCGGCTTCTGCACCCTGAACGCGTACGTAATTCTTTACGGCGCCGCGGATCCGCGGAGTAGATCCGCAGGGCTTTTGCAGAATCTCGAGGCGCGCTCCGTAACTGGAAATAATTACGTATAGTCTCGCGCAAAGCGTAGCGGTACGACGGAGCCCTGACAGCTCAGCCTCGAAAGGAGGGCAGCTTGAAGACAACCGACGACCGCGGCTCCCTGGCTTGGATGGCGAAGAACGGCGTAGCCGCGAACGTCCTCATGCTCGGTCTCATCGTCGGTGGGTTGGCTACGTTGGCGTCGGGGCTCAAACAAGAGGTCTTTCCGGAAATGGATCTCGACGAGGTCATGGTGTTGGTGGCCTATCCGGGAGCAAGCCCGGCAGAGGTCGAGCAGGGCGTCGTTCTTGCAATAGAAGAAGCCGCCGCCGGTCTCGACGGTGTGAAGGAGGTTCGCGCCAGCGCGACCGAAGGCGCCGCGACCATCAACATCGAGCTGCTACTCGGCGCCGACACGGACCGCGCGCTAAACGACATCAAGAGCGCTATCGACCGCATCACCTCATTTCCGGAGAACGCCGAGCGGCCGACGGTGAGCGTGATCTCCAACAGGCAGCAGGTGCTCTCCGTCGTGCTTTACGGAGATGTCGATGAGGCGACCCTGCGCGCACTCGCCGAAGACACACGGCGCACCTTGCTTCATGACGACCGAATCACTTCAGTCGAGCTCTCGGGCGTGCGCCCGTTGGAGATCAGCGTCGAGGTTCCACAAGCAAGGCTCCGTCAACACGGGCTCACATTGACGAACATCGCCGACCGCATTCGCGCCGCGTCGGTCGAGCTTCCCGGCGGCGGCGTGAAGACCGACGGCGGGGAAGTGCTTCTCCGAACGACGGAGCGGCGCGACCGGGGGGAAGAGTTCGGGCAGATCATCGTGTTGAGCCTGCCGGATGGCTCGCAAGTGCGGTTGCGGGACATCGCGGTAGTCAAAGACGGGTTTCGTGAAACCGATCAAGAGGCGACGTTCAACGGGAAACGCGCCGCCATGATCAATGTCTTCCGAGTAGGAGGACAAACCCCGTTGGAAGTGGCGGCCGCCGCAAAGGAGCACGTAGCGCAGTTGGAGCAGACCCTTCCGCGGGGGCTGAGCGTGGCGACTTGGTTCGACCGGTCGGAGATGTACGAGGGTCGCATCGGTCTGCTGCTCGGGAACGCCCGTATTGGCCTGCTCCTGGTGCTCATGATCCTCGCCCTGTTCCTCGAAGCGCGGCTTGCTTTCTGGGTGACGCTCGGGATCCCGGTCTCGTTCGCCGGAGCGCTTCTGTTTTTCCCCATCGGTGACGTCTCGGTCAACATGCTTTCACTTTTTGCGTTCATCATCGCGCTCGGAATGGTGGTGGATGACGCGATCGTCGTTGGCGAAGCCATCTACAAAGAACGCTTAGAAGGAAAACCGCCGCTCGCTGCTGCGATCGCCGGCGTCAAAGAAGTCGCCCATCCCGTCGTCTTTTCGGTGCTGACCACGTGCGTGGCGTTTGCGCCCTTGCTCTTCGTTCCTGGCATTGCGGGCAAGTTCTTTCGAGTGATTCCGGTGGTCGTCATCGCCGTGCTCCTGATCTCGTTGATAGAGTCGCTTTTCGTCTTGCCTGCTCACGTGGCGCATCCGATGCCCGCATGGCTGCGTGTCGTTCTGTCCCCATATCTGTGGGTCATGCGCCGCCTTGCAAAGCTCGAGATGCCGAGGCGGCTGCAGCGCTACGTCGACGGCTCCTACCTGCCGATTCTGAGAAAGGCGATCGACTGGAGGTACTTCACGGTTGCTTGCGGCGTTGCGGTCGCCATCGTTACCGCCGGTTTCGTCGTCGGCCGCGTCCCGTTCACGTTTCTTCCGAAGATCGATGGCGACGTGATCAGCGCACAACTGAAGATGCCGGGAGGAACACCGGTGGCGGAGACTGCGCGCATCACCAAACGAATCGCTGCCGCAGCGCGCGCGATCATGGAAGACGAGCGTCCCAGCGAGAAGTATCCGATGCCGATCTCCCGCGGGCTCTACGAACAGACCGGCGCCAGGTTGTCGATCGAGCCAGACTCTGAAGGACCGGCCCGCAAAGAGGGAAGCCACCTATCCACGGTGATGGCGTATCTCGTCGACCAAGACGATCGCCGGATCACGACCGGCGAGTTCGTTCGGCGATGGCGTGAGGGTATCGGCGAGATCGCCGGGGTCGATTCACTGGTCTTCGTCTACGGGGACGGGATCTCGCCCGGGAAGCCGCTCGATTTCGAGCTCACTCACGATGACCTCGACACCCTAGAGTTGGCCGCGCGGCGGTTGGCCCGCGAGATGGGCGCGTACCGTGGGCTCGCCGACATCGACAGCGGGGTCGTTCGCGGCAAGGAACAATTGGATTTCCGCCTTACGGACGCGGCGGTGGCCCAAGGGCTGACGGAGATCGAGCTCGCCCGGCAAGTGCGCGCGGCGTTCTTCGGTGCCGAGGCCGTGCGCCAGCAACGGGGGCGTGACGAGGTGCGAGTCTACGTGCGGCTTCCTCTCGAAGAGAGGCGCTCTCTCTACCACGTCGAGGAGCTGGTCATGCGTACGCCCACCGGTGGTGAGATGCCGTTTTCTCAGGCGGCGGAGGTCACACGAGGCCGTGCTCACACGATCATCAATCGCGTCGACGGTCGCCGCAGCATCAATGTGACCTCCGACGTCTCGGGCAAAGACACGAACGCCAACTGGATCGTCTCCGCGATCCGCAAACGAGAGATGCCGCAGCTTCTCGCCGACGTGCCTGGCCTCGAGTTTGCCCTCGGGGGCGAGATGGCCCGGCAAGCCGAAGTGTTGAAGTCGCTGACGTTGGGGTTCTTCATCGCCCTCATCGTCATGTTTTCGATCTTGGCCGTCGCCTTCCGAAGCTATTCCCAGCCACTTTTGGTGATGTCGGCCATTCCGTTTGGCGCTGTAGGGGCCGTCTGGGGCCACGTGTTGATGGGCTTCGACCTCAGCCTCGTCAGCGTCATGGGAGTAGTCGCGCTCTCAGGCGTCCTCTGCAACGACTCGCTAATCCTCATCGTTTCGATCAACCGCAATCGCGAGTCCGGGATGGGGCTCTCCGATGCCGTGGTCGCAGCGTGCAGAAGGCGTTTCCGACCGATCTTCTTGACGTCGGTGACCACCTTCTTCGGCCTCGCTCCGATGATGTTCGAGACGTCAGTTCAAGCGCGGTTTCTGGTTCCGATGGCCATCGCGCTCGGCTTCGGTGTCCTCTTCGCGACCCTCATCATGTTGCTCATCGTGCCCTGCAACTTCCTGATCCTCGAAGACATGCGAGTCTACGTCGCGAACTTCCTCGGACGAGCACGAGCTCGGCCGGCCGCAGCCGCGTTGCCGGTCGTCGATCACCCAGAGGTTCACCCCGAGGCTCATCCACAGGCTTACCCAGAGGCGGCGGAGTAGGGCCTCGATCGCGCGACGCCGGTGCGTGTGTGGCTAGGGGGTGTCCCTAATTGTCGAAGCGAAAAGTTGGATCATTTCGATCGGTT
>CAZHPJ010000354.1:0-3581 GCA_964534585.1 uncultured Sandaracinaceae bacterium
GGTCAGCCGACGAGCGATGATTTCTTTCGCTCCGCGATCCTCATCGTCTTCGCGCTATTCTTCGACGGGATCGACGGCCGCGTTGCCCGCCTGACGAAAACGCAGACGGCGATCGGTGTCCAGCTCGACTCCCTCGCCGACATGATCTCCTTTGGGGTCGCGCCAGCTGTACTCGTCTACCGCTGGTCGCTCACGGAGCTCGGCACCGCCGGCATGCTGGTCGGCTTCGTGTTCGTCGCGGCGGGCGCGATCCGGCTTGCACGCTTCAACGTCACCTCGACAGGAGACGACGGCCAGCCGCATCGGCCGGG
The DNA here is from genome assembly GCA_964534585.1 of uncultured Sandaracinaceae bacterium. Classification (GTDB taxonomy): domain Bacteria; phylum Myxococcota_A; class Polyangia; order Polyangiales; family Houyiibacteriaceae; genus SG8-38. The sequence continues at coordinate 312 of CAZHPJ010000354.1, forward strand.
AAAGTACACGCAAGGGCTGCCGATCCCAGCCGCTGCCGGCATCTTGATCTCGATCGTGGTGGCGAACACGTTGACCGGAAAGCTGCCGTTTTCCCCGATTCTGATCTCCGTTCTCGTGGCTACGCTCTCGGTCTTCATGGTGAGCACGATGCCGTTCCGCTCTTTCAAAGACCTGCAGCTCAACTGGCGAACAGTGCTGTCCCTGTCGGTGGCGATTGGCGTAACGGTGTGGATCGCACTGAAGATACACCCGTCGATGGCGCTGGTTTGGGTGCTCGCAGCCTACGTGGTCATCGGTATCGTCGAGAGCCTGATCGCACTGATGAACAAAGCCCGCGCCGGCATCGACAAATCGGGCCGCCACTCGACCTAGTCGCGCCTCAGCTGCGCCTTGGGGGGGTTTTCGTACACTGAGATGATCGGAACCCCGTCGTAACGGAGCACGAAGACGGGTTGCACGCTCCCGCAGACGACCCACGCTTGATAGTCGACTTCGTTGAAGTGCGGCTCGTGGTGCACCAGGATGATATCCGCAGCGCTCATCGAGGACGCAGGGCGGATGTTCGAAGGGATTAAGCCGTCTCTCTGCATCATGGCCCAAGCGCCGTCGGTCGTGTCGCATATCCACACCGACCCGCCTTCAGGGAGTTTCTCTGAAATCCATTTCGCGAGACTTCCCGTAGTGAAGCCCCAGAACTGCCGATTCATTCCCAAGTCCGCTGCGCCCGGCACCCCTCCGGCAACCGGCGTGTAGTGTGACAAACCGAAGGGGTGGCTGTGCGCGGTTTCCGCCGCGCCGGGCAAGAGACACAACGCCGCAAACGCCCAGGACGGCCAGCGCAGCCCTGTCCACACCTCGAGCTCGGCCCGCTCGATGACCGCAACGAGGCCCCACCCCGCGAACAGCGCCAAGAACGGATATGCAGTCAACCAATGCTTGGTCCCTCCAAAGATCGGCGAGCTCGGGAGCGCGATCACCAGCAGAGGCGCGAGCATGCAACCGAACCAGAGCACCACGGTTCTCCGGCTGGTCGTATCGCCTGGCTTCGTTTGCCACGGAGGTTTGAGCCCGTCACGCCGATGATAGAGGCCGACTAGTGACAGGGCGAGCACCGTGAGCGAGACGGTGAACAGTGTCATTACGAAGGGCACCGAGATGGGCAACGGCGGCTCGAAATAGCTGACTCCCAGATACTCATACGTGTAGTGGACGTGGCGCAGGTGGAAGCGCACGTAGGCGAGTAGGCGGCTCCAGGTGTCGTGCCACAACCACGGCCAAGTGCCGATCAAGATCAGCGGTCCGAGGATCAGCATCGAGGGAAGCCATGCGATCGAAGAACGCTCGATGCGCTCGGCGCGCGCCTCGTCTCGACGGACCCACAGGAAGTGGATCAGCAAGATCCCAGGCAGCATCCAGCTGTTGTGTTTCGTCGCTAGCGCAAGGCCGAACGCAATACCAACGACAGGAACCCATCGGCGATCGGTCAACGCCCGCCAGTAGGTGTACGCAGTCAGGGTGACGAAGAACGCGATCGGGATGTCGAAGCACGCGAGATGACTGTGATAGAAGACGCGCGGCATCAGGGCGAAAGCAAGGGACGCGAAGAGCGCGGCCTGCCGGCACATGACCGAGGCGCCCCAGGCGTAGATCAGCCAAAGCAGAAGGCCTGCGGTGAGCATGCCGGGAAAACGGAAGGCGAGCGACTCGTTCGAGAACAGGCCCAAGTGCTTGTGCGCCAACCAGCTCCAGGCGAAGCTCAGCTTCATCCAAGCCGGGTGCTCCCAATTGTAGGCCCAGGCGCGATCGATACTTTCCCGCTCCAACGCCGAAAGCGGATCGCTGGAGAGCTGAACGAGCCAGGTCGCGTAGCCTTTGGCGGCGTGAACGTAGAAGCTCTCGTCCCGGGACATCCCCAGGTCCGGGGAGGTCGCGACGAGCAGCAGCACGTATGCGACGCATACACTCGCGCCGATCAGATGATCGCGTCGCTTCAAGGCCCTCGCGTCACTCATCATGGACTCCCCCGTAAAGTCGATGCTGCGTATCGTCCGCGGGGCTGCGCCTTCGTGTAGTAGATGCCGCCCAGCAGAAGAGTCGAGCGGTGGGGTCCTTTGCGGTGGTCTCGAAGCGCACCGCCGCGCGCTCCAGGCCCAACTCGGACGTGTCGACCTCGATGCCCGACCAGCCGTCACCGTCTCGGTGGACCAGCTCACCCACCAAACGATCGTCGATCCAGACGCGCAGGGTGACTGGGCCGTGCGCGCGCTGGCGCTCGATGCTGTAGTCGACGCCTCCGTGGATCACGAGACGCTCGCCCAGCGGCGTGTCGGGGAACGTCACGCGGACCGGATCGGTACCGGCGGGGTGCTGCCAGACGCAACGCCTAGGCCGCAGCTCGAGATCCATCAAGACGGTAGCGCCGACCCAGAGCCAGGGACGCCTCGAATCGCAAACGAAGCGTTCGGGCGGCGCCATCGGGCCACCACCAAGGCCGCCACCCCCGGGGGGCGTGCTCGTCCAAGGGCAGACATGCGTCCCGTCGGCGCCGACGAGCTCGACCCTCGCATGCTCGACCTCTTCGACGAAGTCGTAAAGCACCTCATCGGTCGAGATGGACCACATGCGAACGCGCACCCCGTCGAAGTCCTCTTCGAGCGCTGGAGGTTCGGCACGTGTGGTCGCACCGCGAATACCGACCTCCCACACCCGATCAATGCCAGCGAGGTCGCTGGGAGCGGCCATGCGCAAGGACAGAAGGTCTCCGAGATAGCTGCGAACGATGGGATCCGCCCACGCCGGAGCCGCGACGATGCGGTCCGTCGGCTGGTATCGCGCACGGACGAAGGCCGATGCCGCCTCCCACGACTCTTCGCTAGGAATCGCTGCGTGGATCAGCGGATGCGCCACGAGCTCGAACACCGCCAAGCCGGCGATCAGCACCCAAACCCACGCAGAGAGGCTCAGCCTTCGGCCTGCATCCGCCACGCCGGTCCGATGTTAGCAGGGGTCAGATCATTCCGCAGCTTCGCAGATGAACTCGAAGGTCCAGCCTCGCAGCAGGGGAGTGGCGGGCGGACTGCTCGACGGGTTGAGCAGGGCTGTGATCTGGATGTAGGGCAGGCCGTTGACCTGCCCGTCCGCGAGGAGCTCGTCAGCGAGGTTGAGCGTGCGGCTCGTCGTGTCGGTTGGGATGACGACCACGGCCGGGATCGCGGTTTGCAGCTCTGCGGCCGTATTGGCCGTGCGGATCTGGAACTCGATGGTAGACG
>CAZHPJ010000355.1:0-3578 GCA_964534585.1 uncultured Sandaracinaceae bacterium
AAGAAGGGCTCACCGTCTTTCGTGATCAGGAGTTCTCGGCCGACATGACCTCGCGCGCCGTGCAACGAATCAAGGACGTGACGAGGCTTCGGACCGCGCAGTTCGCAGAGGACGCCGGCCCGCTAGCCCATCCGATTCGGCCGGAGTCCTACATCGAAATGAACAATTTCTACACCGCGACGGTGTACGAGAAGGGCGCGGAGGTCGTGAGGCTCTATCAAACGATCCTCGGGCGGGACGGGTTTCGCAAGGGCCTTCGGCACTACCTGCGCAAGCACGACGGCTGCGCGGTGACGTGCGACGATTTTCGTCAGGCCATGGCCGACGCCAACGGCGTGGATTTCACTCAGATGGAGCGCTGGTACTCACAGTCCGGCACCCCGTTGGTGCGGGCCCACGGGGTCTGGGACGAATCGGCCGGGGTCTACGCGCTCACGCTCGAGCAGTCGCAGCGCGTTTTCCCGGGGCAACCCGAGCCTTTGCCGCTGCCCATTCCCGTGCGTGTCGGTTTGTTGGGTGCGGATGGGAAGGACATCCCGGGTACGGTCCGGACGCTCGAGCTCACCGAGGCGAAGCAGACGTTTAGGTTCGAGAACGTGCTGGAGCGTCCCGTCGCCTCGATCGGGCGCAATTTTTCGGCGCCCATCAAGCTGGAGGTCGAGCGTAGCGATGAGGCGCTCGCCGCGCTGATGGCGCATGACTCCGATCCCTTCAACCGCTGGGAAGCCGGCCAGGAGCTAGCCAAACGGGTCTTGCTCGGGCTGACGGAGCGAGCCCTCGAAGACCAGCCGCTCGAGCTCGACCAGGGGCTGGTACGCGCGTTTCGAAACGTGCTGTCGGATCCGAGCCTCGATGGGTCGATCCAAGCGCTGACGCTGACGCTTCCATCGGAGGAGCTCCTGGCGCAAGCGCTGTGCGTCGTCGACCCGGATGCCGTGCACCGTGCGCGACGCTTCGTCATTCGCGAGATCGGCGCAGCCCTTCGCGAAGAGTGGATGCGCGCGTACCAGCAGCATTCAGGCGGCACCGATGCGATCGACAAGGCGCAGATCGGCCGTCGCCGCATCAAGAATCGCGCTCTGCGCTACCTCGTCGCGCTAGAGGAGCCCGAAACGATCGCGATGGCCGTGGCGCAGTTCGGCGCCGCGACAGGCATGACAGACTACGAGGCTGCCTTCGTGAGTCTGGTCGACCTGGTATCGCCCGAGACGGAGCGCGCAACTGCGGAGTTCCACCAGCGGTGGAAGGGCGTCCCGCTCGTGTTGGACAAGTGGTTTCGCATGCAGGCCATGTCGAGCTCGGCGGCGGCATTCGAGCGCGTGGTCGCGCTGTCGAAGCATCCGGACTTCAATCTTGCGAACCCCAATCGCGCTCGCTCACTGCTCTACGCCTTTGCCGCGGGCAATCCGGTTGCTTTCCACCGGGCGGACGGCGCTGCGTACCGATTCGTCGCCGATCAGATCCTCCAGCTCGATGCGATCAACCCGCAGGTCGCTGCGCGCATCGTCTCCAGCTTCAACCAATGGAAGCGCTACGAGCCGGGCCGAAGGGAATCGATGAAGGCCGAGCTCGAACGCATTGGGTCGCAGCCACGGGTCTCCAAGGACGTTGCCGAGATCGTCGAACGAGCCTTGGGGAGATAGCTAGGAGACCGAGACACAGCGCTCGAGCTCCACGAGCGCTTCGTCGAGGTGGTCGATCAAACGCTGTGCCTTCGGCACCGAACGGCGGCAGGCGACGATGCCGAAATCGAGGCTGTCGCCGACACTCGTGACGGTGATGTTCAGCGCTTGGCCCTGGGTCACGATCGACAAGGGGTACATCCCTTCGAGCGGTGCGCCGTTCCAATAGAGCTTTTCCTGCGGGCCGGGGACGTTCGAGACCGTGACGTTGAAGGTCGGCCGTGTTCTTCCGGAGAGCCGCAGCAAGTGCGGGAGGACCACTGGTAGCGCGATGATGCTCGTGAAGATCGGGATGTCGGCGCTGTTCATGCTCTTGAACAAGCGCTTGCCCTCTCCCATCGACTTTTGGATGGCTCGTAGGCGGCTGAGTGGGTCCCCAAGCTCGGTGGCCAGCGTTGCAAACAAGACCGAGAACGAGTTGCCTTCGACATCGGCGTCGGCCGGGCGGAACGAGACCGGAGTCATGGCCGTGAGCGGTTCGTTGGGTAGGGCGTTGTGGTCGATGAGGTACCGCCGCAGGGCGCCTCCCGACATCGCCAGGACGACGTCGTTGACGGTGGCGTCGAGCGCCTTGCCAACCTCCTTGATGCGCCGCAGCGACCACGATTGCGCGACGATTCGGCGCGAGCCGGTGACTCTGCCGTTCAGGATGGTGGACGGCGTTTGGAAGGGCGCCATCATGCCGTGCTCGCTGCGGTGTTGTATGGCGGACGCGAACTTGAACACGCCTCCTAACGCTCCGGCGGTTGCGGCCAGGGCGCCACGTGAGCTCTTTGCGCCGTTGTTCTCGTGCCGCGGACGAGGTGTGTTCCAGGGAGCGGGCATGTCTTGCTGGTTCGGATCGCTGCTCAGGCAGGCCCGCAGCATCCGCATCGCGCCCACGCCGTCGATCATCGAGTGATGCGTTTTCATGTAGAGCGCGAATCGGTTGTCCTCGACGCCTTCGATGATGTGTGCTTCCCAGAGCGGACGGTCGCGATGCAAGCGCGTGCTGTGCAGACGCGAGACGAGCGAGAACATTTCCCGGTACCGGCCCGGTTTCGGAAGCGCGGAGTGGCGCACGTGGTAGTGGGTGTCGAGGTCGTGGTCGGTGACCCAGTGCGGCAGACCGAGCCGCCGAAGAGGCCATGTGAGCTTCTGGTTGAACGGATACTGCACGGCATCCGGGTCATCCTGTGCCGAGAAGGTTCGGTGCAGCCAGTCCTCGCGCGCCCCCTCGGGGTAGCTGAACAACATGAGACCGCCGGTGTGCATCGGCATCGTGCGGTTTTCGATGAGCAGGAAGCTCGTGTCGACGGTTCCAAGGGGCTTCATAGGACGCATAGAGGTATCTCACTTGGGCCGGTTTTGCTAGCCTCCGCAGATGGAGTCGAAGAAGTCCGAGCGACCTGGTCTCGCCATGCTGGCGGGCGGCGCCATCCTCGTGTGTGTCATGCTCATCGGCGCCGCATACTTTCTCAGAGACGACAGCGTGCCAATAACCGGTGAACATTCGTCCCCTGCGGCCTCGACACTCCATGAAATTCTGGCCCGCTGTGAAGAGGAGCCGACCGAAGACACCGTCGATGGCCGGACGCGGACCCGGTGTGCGACCAAGGTGCACCCGGCCTTCATGATCGATGTCATCAGCGAGGGCGATGACCTCGTGAGCGCCAAGATGTTGACGCCGATGCGGGGGACGATGAACCAGCTCCTCGATCGGATGCTGTTGGGGCTCGAGATGTTCGGTGCGGTCGCGGGCGTGCAGGCCGATGCTTTCTTGCCAAAGGAATACCTGGACGCGATCGGCACGAGCAAGACCAGCCTGGTCTTTCAGGGGCGCGCGTACACCACGGAGGCGATCGCAAACGTGGGGCTCATATTCGCGGTGACACCGGCAGACGCGGCTTCTGCACC
>CAZHPJ010000356.1:0-3543 GCA_964534585.1 uncultured Sandaracinaceae bacterium
GTGAGCTGGTTGCCCGCATCCGGGCGTTGTTCCGGCGCGCGGGGCGCTCGGTGCGGCCTTCTTCAGCCGAAATTCGCATCGGAGACATCAACATCGAGACCGGCGCGCAGATCTTGACCCGCGGCTCCGACACGATGCATCTGTCGTTCTACGAGGTGGAGTTGTTGAAGTTCCTTTGGGAGCGCCAAGGGGAGCCGGTGTCACGAGACGAAATCCTGGAAAAAATCTGGGGTCTCGAAGCCGGCCCGAACAACCGCACGGTCGACAACTTCATCGTCAAGCTGAGGCGAAAGGTCGAACCCAAGCCCGACCGCCCCGTGCACATCCTGACCGTCTACGGCATTGGATATAAGCTAGTCTGCTGATCGGATGGGAACCGGTTTCACCACCTTCCTGTGGTACGGGCTGTGCGGCGGCGCCGTCGCGCTCACTATCATCGTGGGCCTCGGCCTTTTCATGCGGGGAACCCGCCGTGAGAAGCGGAATCGTCGAAATCGGCCGCCGTCTTGACCTGGTGCTAGCTGCTCGTTACAACCAAGCCGCTTGTGAGCGAACAGGGGTGGACGAGGAGAGTCTTTGCCGCGAAAAGAACAACGAGGCGGACTGGGACGCCAGCTGGCGATAGGCATCTACTCGGTGGCCCTGGGCTACTTGGTCATCGTGGGCTTCGCCTCGGTCATTCCCCAGGTTTTCTGGCCGGAGACCGACGATTCGTTCGACTTGGAGTGCGCCGATGGCCTGCAGCTGCTCCGTCATGAGGTCGATCAGGTGAGGCTCGCATACCTGGAGACCAACGAAACCGACCCAATCGACCTCCGCAGTGCCCTCGAATCTTGGGATCTCCGTCTCAACACGCTAGCCAAGCGATGCGAAGAAGACCAAGTCCACCTGCTCAATCAATACCGACACCGTGTCGAGCTCGGCCTCCAGAGGTACATGCGTGAAGACGCGCCTCTCGCCAATCGCGTCGCTGAGGCGCTGGGCCCGCACGTGGCTACCCCATCACCCCAAACCCCGGAGCCTACTCCATGACAGAGCCGCCCGAAGAGGAAGGCCCCCAGACATTCGCAGATCTTGGCATACATGAAGATGTCCTCGAAGCTATTGCAGAGATGGGTTGGGAGACCCCAACTCCCGTACAGCGCGATTCCTATCCGCTGACGGTTGCAGGACACGACGTCATCGTGCAATCCCGAACGGGTACCGGCAAAACCGGCGCGTTCGGGATTCCGCTCGTCGACAGACTGCTCTCGGACGATGGAGACGCGCAAGCATTGGTGCTCGCACCGACCAGGGAGCTCGCTCTTCAGAGTGCGCGTGAAATCGCCAAGCTTGGCGCCCGTCGCGGCATCGATACAGTCGCCGTCTATGGCGGCGCCTCGATGGAACAGCAGATTCGCGCCCTCGAAAAAGGCGCGCGCGTCATCAGCGGAACGCCTGGGCGGGTCCTCGATCACCTCAAACGCGGCACGATCGACGCGTCGCGGCTCCGAGTCTTGGTGCTCGACGAAGCGGACGAGATGTTGTCGATGGGATTCGCCAAAGAGCTCCACGCCATCATCGAAAGGCTCCCCAAGAAGCGTCAAACTCTACTGTTCTCAGCCACGGTGGACCGGGCCATCAAGCGGGTCGCTGAGAAGCACATGCACGACCCGCAATTCCTGGGGCTCTCGGGCGACCACGTGGGCGCCCTCGGCATCGAGCATTTCGTCTACATGGTGAGCGGTGTCGGACGCGTGGCAAATCTGATCACCGTGCTCGAAACCGAAGACCCGGAGAGCGCGCTCATTTTCTGCAATACGAAAGCCGAAACCGAAGAGGTCTCGGCTGCGTTGCAGCGTGCGGGGTTCAACGCCGAATGGCTGAACGGCGACCGCCCTCAACGCGAGCGAGAGGAAGTGCTTGGACGTGTGCGCCGCGAGGAGGTTCGGTATCTGGTTGCGACCGACGTTGCAGCGCGCGGTATCGACGTCTCTCACCTCACGCACGTCATCAACTTCTCGCTGCCGTCGAACGTCGAGCAATACGTGCACCGCACTGGACGAACCGGGCGCGCCGGGCGCACCGGCACGGCGATCACGCTCGTCGGCCCAACGGAGCTAGGGATCCTCTACTACCTCCGACTGCAGTACAGGATCTTCCCCGTAGAGCGCACACTCCCGAGTGAGGGAGAGCAACGGACCCGCCAAGAAGCCGACCGAATCGCGATGATCGACGCGGCCTACCCCAACGCTCCGAGCGAACACGACCTGGCATTGGTGCGACGCTTCATGACCCATGTGAACGCGGAGCAGATGCTCGCAGGGCTGCTTGCGGCGTTCTTCGGCGCAGAGACAGAGGACATCGACAAAGTTGCCGCGTCCCGGCGACGGCGGGGCAAGGAGCACGTCGACGCCCACAGCAACGGCGATGCGCAGAAACCGGCACGCGACGAACCTGAACAGTTGGCAACGGCGACGCTGTATGTGAACGTAGGCCGGCGCGACGAGCTCAAGGCGTCCGAGCTAGGTCGCCTTCTACGTGATCGGACCGGCCTGAAGCGCAAGGAAATCGGCCGCATACGGGTGCGCGACAACCACTCGCTCGTCGACGTGCCGGAAGACCGAGCCGAAGACGTCATCGAGTCGATGGCAGGCGCGGTGCTGCGAGACCGGGAGCTTGCGTTCGAGCTGCAGAACAGCGACTGAACCCGAGAAACGCCTTCGGCATCATGGGACTGTGGCTTCCAAATTTGGGGACCCCTCCCCGGTCGTCTATCTTGATGTCGGAAGATGCCAGAGGGGATTGCGTCAACGAGACCGGAGCCGTCAGGGTTGCACCCGGGGGCTGTGGTCGGGGGAAGATTCGAGGTCATCGATCAGATCGACGAGGACCCGCAGGCGGTCGTCTGGTCGGCGAAAGACCGGCAGACTAAGCGCGCGATTCTCGTGCGGGTGATCCGGTCCGAGCTCGTTCCCGCCGAAGCGGCCCCGGATTTTCGAGACGCCTGCCGGAACGCTGCAAGCCTTTCACACCGCAACATTGCGCGGGTTTTCGGTGTCGGCCGGACCCCCAAGGGCGAGCATTTCATCGCCGGCGAATGGATCGACGGAACTCGCCTTTCGGAGTTCATCCAGAAGCGCGACCGCGATGGTGATTCGATCTCGCTACGGGGGATCTACAACGTCATCGCGCACCTGTGCGGCGCGCTCAGCTATGCGCACGAGAAGGGTCCGCACGGAACGCTTCGTCCCAGCATCGTTTGGATCACGCGCGGAGGACGAGTCAAGCTCCGTGACTTCGGGGTGGGCCAAGTGCTACTCGGCTCGGCGGGTCCGAGCGCCTTCGAAGACGCGGACCACGCGTGCTTGGCTCCCGAGGTGAAGCGCGGCAAGCCTGCAACACCGCGGAGCGACGTGTTCGGCATCGGGGCCATCCTCTACGAGCTCCTGACGGCGCGCTCCCCGGCGTCTGACTTCGTCCCCCCCTCGCACGTGCGAAAAGACCTTCCGCCCGAGATAGATGACATCGTGTTCGAGTGCCTGGCTCTGGATCCCAAAGATC
>CAZHPJ010000357.1:0-3528 GCA_964534585.1 uncultured Sandaracinaceae bacterium
GGCCGAGCAACACGATCTGGCGGAGTTGTTCACCAGGCGTCTGAACGACCTTCGGAGCCGTCATGCGACTCATCCATGTCGTCGGTGTGAGACCCAATTTCATGAAGATCGCGCCGATCATGAGCGCGCTGGACGAATACGACGAGGTCGAGCAGGTGTTGGTGCACACGGGTCAACACTACGACCCTGAGATGTCGCAGGTTTTCTTCGAGGACCTCGGCATTCCTCGTCCGGATGTCGACCTCGGGATGGGTTCTGACGAAGACGGATCGCGCACCGGTCGAATGACAATCGAGCTGGATCGGGTGTTCTCCAAGCTGCGACCCGATGGCGTCGTCGTCGTAGGCGATGTGAACTCGACCATGGCCGCCGCCCTAGCGGCCGTGAAGCTCAGGATACCATGTGCGCACGTCGAAGCCGGCCTGCGGTCCTTCGACCTTTCGATGCCCGAGGAGGTCAATCGCGTCGTGACCGACCGAGTGGCCAACTTGCTGCTGACACCGTCCGCCGACGCGGACGACAACCTCTTGGCGGAAGGCGTCCCGAAGGCTTCAATCCACCGCGTGGGCAACGTGATGATCGATACTCTCCTCGCCCATCTAGAAGGGGCAACGCGCCGTCCAACGCTCGATGAAGTTGGGGTCGCACCGGGAAGCTACGCACTCGCGACGATCCATCGCCCAGCCAACGTAGACGACCGTTTCGCGCTGGAGTCGCTGCTCGGTACTCTCGAATGGATCCAAGAACGGCTGCCCGTCGTCTTGCCGCTTCATCCCCGCACCAGGAAGCGCCTGGAAGAATTCTCGCTACTGGATAGGGCGACGTCTGTACCCAGCCTCATCCTGACGGAGCCTTTCGGCTATCTCGACTTCTTGGCACTGACCGCTAGCTCGAAGTTCGTGCTGACTGATTCCGGCGGGCTCCAAGAGGAGAGCACCGCGCTCGGGATTCCCTGCCTCACGCTCCGTGCATGCACCGAGCGACCGGTGACGGTGTCGGTCGGGACGAACACGGTTGTCGGATCCGATCCGCAACTGATTCGACACGCCGTCGAGGAGATTCTCGCCGGCCGCGGAAAGACGGGCGACATTCCCGAGCTCTGGGACGGGCGTGCGAGCCAACGAGCCGCGCGGGTCTTGTTCGACAACCTCGCACACAGTCCCGTTACCGGAGCCTGACCTTGTCGATGCGACCCAAGAATCTCGGAGAGCGGCTAAAAGTCGGCGCAAAATGGTCCAGCGCCGAGATACTCATCAACCTCCCCGTTCGCCTGGGCACCCTCGCCATCCTCGCGCGACTGCTGACACCGGCGGAGTTCGGGATCTTCGCCGCAGCGGTGACGGTGATCGAGTTCGCCCGTCCGCTCGGCACCTTGTCAATGGACCACGCGCTCGTTCAGAGCAAGAAACTCAGCGCAGGGAGCGTCGCGTTTGCATCGGCGGTTGCGCTCGGTCTTTCATCGATCGTCGCGGCGTTCATCGCTCTCAATGCGAACGCGGTTCTGCTCCTGTACGACGACCCCGAGGTGCCGGGACTTTTGGCAGTGTTGGCCTTGTCGGTGCCCCTCGCTACCGTGTCCGGCCTGCTGTTGGCGATCTTGCGGCGCAAGTTGGCGTTTCGAGAGCTCTCGATCGCCATCATGGTCTCGTCCACCATTGCCGCGGTCGCGTCTGTCGTGGTCGCCGCGGCTGGATGGGGTGTCTGGGCCTTGGTCGCTGGGTACTACCTGGATCTCGCACTCAGGACCCTGTTCGCGTGGCTCATCGTTCGCCCCCGCTTCGTCCGGCCCCGTGTCGGCAAAGAGACTCGCGGGCTGCTTCGGTTCGGGGCCGGTGGCACGCTTTCGCTCATGCTCAACTTCTGGGCGCTCCATGGAGACTACGTCATCATTGGCAGCGTGCTGGGCGCGAAGCCCCTCGGATACTACAGCCGCGCCTATCAGCTCATCTCCACCGTCCCCGGGATGCTTGGCCGCCTGCACAACATGGTGCTGTTTCCCGCATTCTCCAGGGCTCAGACCGACCGTGGCTATCTGGGGAAGGCGTTGCTGGCCGGCACGGAGGCCACCGCAGCCTTGACGCTGCCTCTGTGCGCGTGGGGCCTAGTCCTCGGGCCGGAGATCATCCTCGTATTGTTGGGATCCGGCTGGGAAGAAGCAGTCGTTCCGTTTCAGATCCTCTCACTTGGCGTCTATTTTCGCGCCGGGTACCGACTCGCTGCGAGTATCCTCTTGGCTACGGGTCACGTGTTTTCGCTTTCTGCGTGTCAAGGCATCTACGGACTCTTGATCGTCGTCGGCGCTCTCTTCGGAGCGCAATGGGGCATCGCCGGCGTGGCGATCGCAACGTTGATTGCGCTGCTGGTTTTCTACGCGCTTCTTTACGTGTTGACCGCTCGCTTGAGCGGCGCGTCCGTGTGGTCGTTCGTCAGCGTCCATGCTCGACCGACGCTAGTCTTCGCGATCGTTCTGGCCACCGCCGCCCCGATGCGAGCTTGGCTCCGGGCCCTCGACTGGCGACCGCTCCCGATCTTGATCGCGAGCGTTTTCGTGGGCGCCGTCGGACTGCTTGGCGCCACGCGCGTGCTGAAGAACCGGCTCTGGGGCGACTTCGTCTACCAACAAGGTTTGGCCGCCATGGGGCGGTATACTCCAGCGGCGGAAACGACAAACCAGGAAGACGATGGCAGCGGCACTTGAATTCGAATCCAGTTGGAGCCTGGGGGAGTCGGCGTATCAAGCGATCCTCGAAGACTTGCGTTCGATCGATGCGAAGAACATCGTCGAGTTCGGGAGTGGAACTTCCACCCTACGCCTGAGCCGCGACCTTCCGGAAGCGAACATCCTCTCGATCGAAGGCGACTGCACGTTCCTCGATCAGACCCGCAAGAACCTCGAGCTGCATGGCGGACCTGCCAACGTGGAGTTGGTTCACAAGCCCCTTCGCTGGCAGCGCCATGGTTTGAGTTGGTTTCGTAGCTACGAGCCGGGAGCCTTTCCGGATCGCGTCGACGCCGTGCTGATCGACGGACCTCCGATCGCGACACGCCGGGGCCGGGAGGCGTGTCTATATCAGGTTTTCGCCAAGAGCCATGTTGGGACCCGCTTCTATCTGGACGATTATCGCCGGGAAGCCGAACAGCAGACCGTCCTGAACTGGCTACGCGCCTACGGTGGAGCGCTGGTGCACCGCGACACCTTCAACGTGGACCACCGGATCGCCGTGCTTGAGCGCGTCACCGAGCGCTACAAGAGGCGACCGCATTGGAAGAACACCACGGACTCCCTCGTCCAAACCGCGAAACAGCTCCTGCGCCCATGAACACGTTCAGCATGCGAAACCCCCTCCCGGTCGCGCCGGACACCGTCATCCTCTGCGCGCTCGTGATCATCTCACCGCAGCTCTTCGGGGGGGCGTTTCCGTGGTCGGTGGTTGTGATCGCGGGGCTCTCGCTGATCGCTCTTGCGGCGGCACTGTGGGTGCGGCGGCGTTCGCCGAGCCCCGTTGTCGATGGCGTGTTCGTGCTGAT
>CAZHPJ010000358.1:0-3517 GCA_964534585.1 uncultured Sandaracinaceae bacterium
GAGCCGTCGGCCTCGCAGAGCCACCAAGCGCCATAGGGTTTGCTCGGGGCGGCGATCAGGAAGCGAGTCGCATTGGCCCGAGTGAGCGACAGTCGCGCAGCTCGCTGGCTCATTTCCACCGTGTCGATCCGCGCGCCTTCGACATGCCTTCGAAGTTGGGATACCGCGGGGCTGGCGCTCGCGCCGCGCGGCCGTTCATCCACCACGCCCAACCCCAGTGTTCCTGGGAGCGTGACGAGGATCAGTGCCTCGTTTCGGCCGTCGGCTCGGAATGCAAGACTCAGGAGCCCGGGCTCGGGTTGATCAACGCGCGCGATCTTCGCATTCCACGCGGTCACTCTCGCCCTTCGGACAATGCTTGAAGCAACCGTGCTTCTCGGAAGGATTGCCTCGATGCGATCGTGACGAACGCACGCGACGCTGCCGAGCTTCGGAGCTTATCGAGCACCTCGAGGAGCTGGGCGTGCGAGAATGAACGCCGAAGTCCCTCCGCGAGCAATGAGGCGTACACGACATCTGCGTCTGGCGCCGGGTCGTCGATCGCATCGAAGCCGCCTACGACCGAGAGTGCGCTCGCCATGATCTGTAGGGTTTCCGCCTCCCAAAGGCCCTTCGGTTTCCACACGATGAGCCGGCCCTCGGCCCGGGGAATTCGGGCGAAGTATTCGCGCAGCCGCTCCCGGTCCCGTGCTCCGGTAGTCACCGCGGCACTGGTGGAGATGACGACCATCGATGCCTGCAGTGCGTCGGCGGCCTCCGAGAGCCACTTTAGACCAGCGTCGAGCTCACTGCTTGGCCGGAGCGGCCCCCCTGGCGACTGCCAGGACGCCTCCGGCGCTCGCAGGGCGAGCTCGAAACCTTCAGGCAGCCTCTGCCGCCACTTGGCTAGCGTCCCGGGTTTGGGAAGAGGAGCCTGGGGGCAGAGCTCTGCAAAACGCAGCTCGGACGTGTACTTCGGCCCGGGGGGCCGCTCCAACAATGCGCCTGCGAGGAGCTCCATCGGCGAGAGGGTAGTCGCAGCGCCGAGACAAGCAAAGGCGCATTACCCGAGGCAAATGTCGAGCAGAGCACCGATTGACTAGGGGTGATTCGATGGCCTACAACTCCCGATAGCTTTGCCACCTCGTGGTAAAGCCAAGAGGGGAACGAAGGCATGGAGCAAGCTCGCAATTACGTCTGCACGGAGTGCGCAAGCGCGGTGCCGTCCGGACACAAGTTCTGCGGGGCCTGCGGGGCAAGCGTGCCCACGGCGACGCAGACGCTCGAGACCCAGTTCTTCGGAGCGTTGCAGATGCCGGGCAAGGCGCGCCTCATCGTCGTCCGCGGAGACGAGGCGATGGGCGAGGGGCTCAGCTACCTGCTCCAGGCGACCGACCACGTAGCCGGTCGCGAAGCCGACCAGATCCCCTTCCCGAGCGACAACTGGCTCAGCCCTGCGCACGCGAATTTCGTCTACCGGGGCGAGAAGCTCGTCGTCCGGGACGAAGGCAGCCTGAACGGCGTGTACATCCGGATTCGGGGCGCCTCGCCGATTCAGATTGGCGACCACTTCATGTGCGGCCAGCAGTTATTTCGCGTCGACGCCACGCCGAAGGACACTTCGGGTCCCGAGGCTGATCAGACACATTTCTATTCATCACCAAGGCGTCCGAGCGCGTTCCGCATCACGCAGGTGCTCGAAGGCGGTATGGATGGGATCGTCTGCTGCGCTCATGAGCAGTCGCTCGACATCGGTCGCGAGGACTGCGACATCAACTTCCCTGACGACGTCTACATGTCGCCCAAGCACGCCCGAGTCGAAATGTCGGGGGAGTCCCTCGAGTTGGTAGATGAAAATTCCCAAAATGGGACCTATGTTCGCATTCGGGGCGAACGGGAGCTGAGCCATGGAGACTACCTGTTCTTGGGTAGGAACCTGCTCCGAGTGGAGGTGACGGCATGATCGTCTGTTCCCGATGCAGCAAGGAAAATCAGGACCACTACAAGTTCTGTCTCGGTTGCGGCGCCGAGCTTCCGCGCCAGTCCTCTAAGCCGCGGTCGTTCTCGGTGCCGACGCCTCCGGGCGGCATGCCCTCGCCGGGCGGGACGACGAACGCTCCTGAGGCCTCCCAGTCGCAAGCGGGGCATGCCGGGGCGCTGGCATCGGCGCCGCAGCTCGAGTTGGACCCGACGCCGATCCAGGCCGTGCGTTCGAAGCCAGTTGTGGTGGAGGAACCACTGCCGCCCGAGCTCGCGCCGCTTGGCGACGAGACCTCGCCGTGCCCGCATTGCGGTGCGCAGGTTCCCGAGAATTTCCGCTTCTGTCACGTGTGTGGGGACGACCTGCACGCGGAAGCTTCGGGCAAAGCTTTCGCCGATGCGCCGGCAGAACGCGTCTCGGCGCCGGCCGTTGCCGAGGCTCCCCAGTCGGCCGCGGCGCGCGCGAGGCTGGCGCTGATTCGGCCAGACGGCTCCGAAGGTGAAGCGTTTCCTTTGTCCGGGGGCGCTACCCTGATCGGCCGGAGCACGGGCGGTATCTTCGCCAACGATGCGTACCTCTCGCCTGAGCATGCAGAGTTCCGCTTCGAGGACGATCAGCTCGTAGTCAAAGACATGGAAAGCCTCAACGGGGTCTACATTCGCATCGAGCCCGACGTCCCAATCGAGCTCTTCGACGGGAGCATCTTCCGCGTCGGACAGGAAATCCTGCGATTCGAGGCGCCGGTCGCGCCTGACCCGCCGGCCGACGGCACCCAGTACATGGGGAGCCCACACCGCGGCTACTTGGGCCGCATCGCGCTCGTCATCGGCCGCGACACCACTGGCAATAGCTATCCGATTCCGCCTCAGGGCATCCATCTCGGCCGTGAGCGCGGCGACGTGGTTTTCCCAGAGGACGGTTACGTCTCCGGGCTCCACTGCCGCGTCAACTCCGAGGTCGGGCACGTGTTTCTTACGGACGTCGGCAGCTCGAACGGCACCTTCGTCCGCGTGTCGAACGAGTCCTACGTCCCGCAAGGCACGTTTGTTCTGATGGGGCAGCAGCTTTTCCGGGCCGAGTACTAAGCCGGCGCTCGAGTGAGGCCTAGCCGCGAGGACAGAAAGTCTTCGACCCGTTCGGCGATGTGATCTGGCTGCTCCACTGGCGCGGCGTGGCTCGCCCCTTCGACCACCTCGAGCTCTGCGTGGGGGGTTGCGGCCGCCATCTCCTCGGCGAGCGACATCGGCGTGAATGTGTCGTGCTCCGCGGCCACGACCAGCGTCGGGACGTCGATATCAGGAAGGACTCCGCGCGCGTCGTGCTGGCCCTGAACGCCTACGCGCCGCTGCTCGACCCGAGCCTGGAGAGCTTGGTGGCGCCCTTCCGCGGCCAGATGCTCAGCTTCCCGCCGGTGCAGCCACGCGTGCTCGAACCGGTCGTCTACCGCAACCACGGCTTCGAGTACTTCCGCCAGGACCGCGCCGGCCGCTTCCACTTCGGCGGCTTCCGCCAGACCGCGGTCCAGGCCGAAACCGGCTACGAGGAGCTCACCAACCC
>CAZHPJ010000359.1:0-3472 GCA_964534585.1 uncultured Sandaracinaceae bacterium
AGGAACGCGACCCGTGCACTGCAGCTCGCTCGTGGCGTGGACGCACGCCCAGGTCTCGAAGCGGCCGCGATCTATCAGGTGGGTCGCGTCCACTACGAGCGCGGTGAGCGAGATGCGGCCCGGCGCCTATTCCGGCAGTCGATTTCCCTCCCGGGCACGCCGCCTGAAGCTTGGTTTTACCTGGGTGAGGCGCTCTCGAGCGACAACTCCCCTGCCGCGCGGGAAGCCTACGAGAAGTACCTGGAGCTCGTACCCAAGGGCAATCTGCCGGATCGGGCCCGCCGGGCGATTCAGTAGTATGCTCCGCCAATGGCGAAGAAACAGAACGAACGGCGCCAGGCCCGCAAGGAGCGAGCCAAGGAAGCGAAGGAAGCCCGGCGCGAGGCGGAAGCGAACGCACAGCGGCGACGTCGATTGCAGATACGCGCGGCGGCCGCCGTGGCCGTGCTGACTTTGTTGGTCTCCGGTCTTTGTTACTGGGTGTTCGACAACCGTCAGTTGATGGGCATCACGCTCCTCATCGGAGGGGTCTTGTTCCTCCTGCTTGCGCTTGGCACATTGGCGTCCGGTGTGAAGCCGCGTGATCGAACGCGCGCAGGCTCCATCGACTACGGTAAGCGTAACTGAGGAGACGTCGGTGGACGATGCGCAGTCCGAGCGCTGGGAAGCAGCTGAAGAAGGGATTGAGCTTCTTCACGCCGGTGAGGTGGATCGAGCGATCGACGAGCTCTTGCGTGTTGCGCACGAGGATGCGGACAACGAGTACGCACTTCACTTCCTAGGCCATGCGTATTTTCGAAAGGAAGCCTATCCGGAGGCGCTCAAGAGCTACGTCGAAGCGTTGAAGCTCGCCGCCGATTACGTCGGCGCGATGGTGGGTGCCGGGCAGACGCTCCGCATGATGGGTGAGTACGACCGCGCGATTCGAATGGGTCATCGCGTGCTTCGGACGCGAGAAGACGATGGCGATGGGTTGTTCCTCGTCGGCGCGGCTCACTTTCAAAAGGGTGAGAACCAGGCCGCGAAACGCTATCTCGAACGGTTCTTGGAAACCAGCCCGGAGCTCGAAGTCGCCCTGGAAGTCGAAGGCATGCTGCAGGTCATCCGTGGCGAGGTCTTGCCTTTCCCAGGGGCAGAGGACACGGTAGAGAACTAGCAGGAGGTACCTGTGACCGCGGACCGCGCGAAGAAGCTGGCAGCCGACCGGCAGTCAGATGACGACAAAGATCAGGTGCGCGAAGCGGCCGAACGGTGGCGTGCGAAGGACGTGCGATCCGCCGTCGATCGCCAGCCATTGCGCAAGGAGCGATTCGTCACTCACAGCGATTTAGAGGTGCCGGACCTGCTCACGCCGGCCGACGTCGATAGCGGCTATCGGCGCAACCTCGGGTTCCCCGGCCAGTTTCCGTACACGCGCGGTGTTCAACCGACGATGTATCGTGGGCGACTTTGGACGATGCGGATGTTCGCCGGCTTTGGGACGCCCCGCCAGACGAACGAGCGATTTCGGTACCTCCTCGAGCAGGGGCAGACCGGCCTTTCGACGGCCTTCGATTTCCCGACGCTCATGGGGTACGACAGCGACTCGCCGCGCTCGCTCGGCGAGGTCGGCATGGTTGGTGTGGCGGTCGACACGCTCCGCGACATGGAGATCCTGTTCGACCAGATTCCGCTCGACAAAGTCACGACCTCGATGACCATCAACGGCCCCGCGGCCGTACTGCTCGGGTTCTACGTCGCGTTGGCCGACAAACGCGGGATTGCACGCGACAAGATCGGCGGGACCGTCCAGAACGACTGCCTCAAGGAGTTCATCGCGCAGCACGCCTGGGTGGTGCCCCCGCGTCCGGCGATGCGGATCGTCACCGACTCGATCGAATTCTGCGCGAGCGAGGTTCCACGCTGGAACAGCGTCAGCATCAGCGGCTATCACATTCGCGAGGCGGGCTCGACCGCCGCGCAAGAGCTCGCGTTTACGATCGCCGATGGCTTGGAGTACGTGAAGTGGGCGGTCGAGCGCGGCCTGGACGTCGACGATTTCGCCCCGCGGCTGTCCTTCTTCTTCGATGTTCACAGTGATTTCTTCGAAGAGATCGCGAAGTTTCGCGCCGCTCGCCGGATGTGGGCACGGCTCATGAAGGATCGGTTCAGCCCGAACGACCCGCGCTCGCTCATGCTGCGGACGCATGCGCAGACGGCGGGCGTGTCGCTCACGGCTCAGCAGCCGTACAACAACGTCGCACGCGTGGCCCTTCAAGCGCTTGCCGCCGTGTTGGGCGGCACACAGTCGCTTCACACCAATAGCCTCGACGAGACGTTCGCGCTCCCCACCGAGGAAGCCGTCACGGTGGCACTCCGCACGCAGCAGATCGTCGCCGAAGAGTCCGGCGTCACCAACACCATCGACCCCTTGGCCGGTAGCTACTTCGTCGAGTGGATGACCGATCGTCTCGAAGAAGAGGCCATGGACTACATCCGTAAGATCGACGAATTCGGCGGGATGGTCGAAGCCGTCGAGCGCGGCTACCCACAACGCGAAATCGCCGCTTCCGCGTACCGCTTGCAGCGGCAGGTCGAAAGCGGTGAAAAGACCGTCGTCGGCGTCAACAAGTACGAACAAGACGAGCAGCCCGACATCCCAACGCTCCGCGTCGACGAATCGATTCAAAAGGAACAGGTCGAGAGCCTGGCGAAGGTCAAGGCCGACCGCGACGACGCCGCAGTCTCGAAGGCCCTTGCCGCCATAGCCGACGCCTCCCGCTCCGACCGCAACCTCATGCCCAGCATCATCGATGCGGCGAAGGCGTACTGTACGGAGCAAGAGATCTGCGACGTGTTCCGAGACGTGTTCGGCCAGCACCAGGACCGCCCGGAGTTTTAGAGCGGCGTCAGGGACAGCGCCAGTAGCAGTGCTCAGGGTCCGGTCATCCGCAGCCACATGGTGACCAACATTGCTCCGACCATGAGCGCGAGACCCACGGTCCCAATGATGTCCTCAACGCGCTTTCGCCGTTGGCGGTCGTCGAGCCAGCCGGGGACCGTCGGATCGCTGCTCGAGGTTTCCGAGGGCAGTGGCGCCGGGGGTGGCAGGGGCCGGTGGAGGAGGGGGTCCGGCAAGGAGGGCGCTCGGTTGATCACTTCGCTCCACTGCTCTTGGCGCGCCTGAGGGTTCTTCACAACGTGACTCACGTCGCTTTCCGCGGCCGAGCGCTCTCGCAGGGCGCGAACCACCTTGGTGGTGGTGTCTCTCCGCTTCTTCCGGAAATGGCTCGGCCGTCGCCCCCCCTTTCCGGGCCTTCTGGGGAGCTCAGGGTCTTCGTCGGGATGCGGCACGGTTTTCTTTCCTTTGACCGCCCCCTTCGGCCTCGTTTTCAAGTATACCGCTCAATCGTTCAGTGTCATTGAGCAGCTCGACTTTTCGCGAGCTCCCTTACAATTCGAAATATGGGTTCGCACGAGGCAGTAGAGGAGA
>CAZHPJ010000360.1:0-1279 GCA_964534585.1 uncultured Sandaracinaceae bacterium
ATCGGCAGGCGTCACGCCTTCCGCTTCGGCCCGGAAGTTCATGACGAGACGATGGGTCAGGATGGGCTCCACCAGCGCGCGCACGTCTTCAATCTCTGCAGCGTAGCGACCGTCGAGGACCGCCCGAGCCTTGGCCCCCAGAATTAGACCCTGGCTCGCACGAGGCCCAGCGCCGAAGGCGACGTTCTTCCGAACCAGGTCCGAGGCGTTGCGATCATCCGGCCTCGAGGCCCTCACCAGCGTCACGGCGTGCTGAACCACGTGATCGGCGGCGGGAACGCGGGGCACGAGATCTTGAAAACCGACGATATCCTGCGCGGAGAGAACGGGGGTAATCGTCGTCGGCATCGGCGCGGTCGTGCGCTTTACGATGTCGACCTCCTCGTGCTGGCTCGGGTACCGCACGTCGATTTGAAACAGGAAGCGGTCGAGCTGGGCTTCAGGCAAAGGGTAGGTGCCTTCTTGTTCGATCGGGTTTTGCGTCGCGAAAACCAGGTACGGTTGCTCGAGCCCGTATGTGTTCCCGCTCGCTGTGACTTGCCCCTCGGCCATCGATTGCAGAAGAGCAGCTTGGGTCTTTGGTGGTGCGCGATTGATCTCGTCCGCAAGAAGGATGTTGGTGAACACGGGGCCCGGAATGAAGCGAAAGTGGCGCTTGCCCGTGGTCGCCTCCTCTTCGAGGACGTCGGTCCCCGTCACGTCGCTTGGCATCAGGTCAGGCGTGAACTGGATACGGTTCGAGTGAAGCGATAGCGCATCGGCGAGCGTCGTGATGAGGAGCGTCTTGGCGAGCCCCGGCACGCCGACGAACAATCCGTGGCCGCGTGCGAACAAGGCGATGAGCAAGAGCCCTATCACCTCTTCCTGACCAACGATGCGCTGCTTGATACGAGCGACGATTTCGTCCCGCGCGGTAGCGAGTTGTTGCACGCGCAGCACGTCGGAAGCGGCATCGCTGGGCGGTGGGGGCGGAGTACTGCGTACGGGTTGGCTCACGAGGACCTCTTAGCGCCTGGTTGGAGGAAATGCCACATTACTCCCGCATCCCACCGAGCCTGGAGCACAGCGTCTGTTCATGATCGGCTTGGGGAAGGCCGAGCTTGGAAAGGATGCAGTGGGGTTGGGGGTCGAACGGGTTGTGGGCAATCGCCTGGTTTGCGGCGTTCCTGGCGAGATCGAACTTCGAGATACGAAACATCGCGGTCGCGAGACTCGACAGAGCCGGTGCGTGCGCCGGATATCGCTCCAGCGTTAGCATCAACGGCGCGAGCGCTTCTCT
>CAZHPJ010000360.1:1379-3460 GCA_964534585.1 uncultured Sandaracinaceae bacterium
TGGGCGCACGCGACAAGGCTCTCTTCCAACGCGTCTCTAGGGTCTTCCAAGACACCCCAGCGACGCCGGCCAACGCTTTCCTCGCGTCTTGACCATCGCCGATACGCCACAGCGCTTGTTGTACACCTTCGCGACCGTACTCGCGGTAGTAGATCGCCATGAACGATGAGACCTGCGCGAAGGCTAGTGACGCCGCCTCCTGCGTGGGCAGAAGGGCGATGGACGGATGCAACTGGTCGAAGTCGAGCAGCGTGTTGGCTTCCACCGCATCGTAAAGCAATTGATTTGCGGCGGGACTGTTCGGAAGCGACGGCTCGTCGTGTCGCCAGCGCGTCTCGAGGAACTTCGCCAGCCCCTCCTGTAGCCACACGGGCGCCTGATCGAGTGAAGTCTTGGTCAGCAGCAAGTGGACGTACTCGTGCGCAATCGTGTCTAGCCAAGGATAGCCATGCATCAACGCGCCGGGCGACGCGATCATCAGGCGTCCCCACTTGCTCAACGCGATCGTCCCGGTCTTGCGAATTGCGTCGACGGACAATGTCGTCACGCGCGCCAGCGACTCTGCGTCGGGATAGATCTCGAGGCGCACCGGGCTGACCATCTTTACGCCGAGCTCCGCCTCCAGCGCCTCCGCGGCCCTCTTGAGCGTGTCGATCGCATAGGGGACGAGGATCTCGTCCCGACCCGGCGCGTAACGTACTTCGAAATTCTCGTAGATGAACGTTTCGTAATTTTTCGTCATCTCATAGGTATCCACGATGACGTCCGCCAGCCCGCCCAAGTTCCCGGCGGAACCTGTCTCCTTTCGCAGCTCCGCGACCCCGTCGGCCGCCGCTTCGTAGTCGCCCGCATAGAATTTAGCGAGCACTTCGAGCTCGACGACGCGTGACGTCCGCGGGTAGTGATCCAGGTACCGCTGAAGCAGGACTTGTGCGGGGACCCCTTCGCCCGCGGTCAGCGAGGCTTCGAGCAGCTCCAGAACCTCCGAGCTCGTCGCCTGCTCAGCGGGTACGGAAGTCGAAAGCGAGCCGAGGACAGCGCAGGCAACGAACAACGCTACACGCTTCATCGCAAGAGCCTTTCGTAGTAGTCGTCGACGGCCTGCCGGTAGCCTTCAGGAGGCGTGCCGTTCATCGCGTCGAGGACACGGCGTCGCCAAGCGATCTCGTCGGCTTTGGAGCGGCCGCTCGGGATCTCCACGTGTTCGTTGGCACGCGCCCCCTTGCTGCGCTCCTTCCCGCCGCCCCCGACCGAGCTCTTGCGCTGGGACTCCAGGTGCTCCCGCAACCGTCGGAGCTGATCTGCCGCGGCGTCTTGTTGCCTGTTGGCCTCGAGTGGGTTTCCTTCCTTCAAGGCCTGCGCAGCGCGTTGCATGGGGCGCTCGATCGCTTCGAGTTGCTCCGCCGCCTCGTCGGAAACCGGCACACCGCCGACTTCCTCGCGAAGCCGGCGGGCGAGCTGATGCGTCGCCTGTCGTGCCTTGCCCTGCTGCTCGGCTTGCTTCTCGAGCTGCTGGCGCTCCCGCTCGGTCAGCGCGCCCGCAATGTCCGGGACAGCGCCTTGCGCCGCGTCGCGGAGATCCTGTGCGCGCGCCGCAGCCTGGCGTGCTTGTGCCGCAGCATCGGCTGTTCGGCCGCCTCGTCCGCGAAACATCATCGCAGAGAGCTCGAGATCTTTCGCTAGCGCGCTCGCCGCTTGGGCCAGCCGGTTCGCCATCGACAACGCCTCACTGAGGTCGCCGCCATCGAGGGCCTTCTGGAAGTCGTTCAAGCGTTCTGCAGCGCGCCCGCGAAGGTCCGTTTCATAGGGCCCGAGGGCTTCGTCGTTGACACCGCGCAGGAGATCGGAGACTTCCTCGGCGATCTTCTCGAGCTGGTTGCGGATCTCGGACACCAGAGAATCCGTCTCGCTTGCCGCGCGCTCGACGGCCTGCTCCCCCGTGCGGCGCGCCTTTTCGGCAAGACGCTTCTGCTCGACAGCATTCGCAAGACGAATGTCGTGGCGGGCGAGGCCGGCGGCATCACGCAGCATATCGGCGCGTACCACGTTGTGCTCGAAGATGGTCGCGCCGTCTCGTTCCT
>CAZHPJ010000361.1:0-3459 GCA_964534585.1 uncultured Sandaracinaceae bacterium
GCGGCTACAAGTTCTCGACCTACGCCACGTGGTGGATTCGCCAGGCCATCACCCGGGCGATCGCTGACCAGGCCCGCACGATCCGAATTCCGGTCCACATGATCGAAACGATCAACAAGCTGATCCGCACCTCGCGCTACTTGGTGCAGGAGCTCGGCCGCGAGCCCGATCCCGAGGAGATTGCCGAGCGCATGGAGATGCCGCTCGAGAAGGTCCGTAAAGTCCTGAAGATCGCCAAGGAGCCGATCAGCCTCGAGACCCCGATCGGCGAGGAAGAAGACAGCCATCTCGGCGACTTCATCGAAGACAAGAACGCGGTTTCGCCGGTCGAGGCGGTCATCGACGGCAACCTCGAAGACCAAACCCGCCGCGTCCTCAAGACACTGACGCCCCGAGAGGAAAAGGTCCTCCGCATGCGCTTCGGCATAGGCGAAAAGAGCGACCACACCCTCGAGGAGGTCGGCCAGGACTTCGAGGTCACCCGCGAACGCATCCGCCAAATCGAAGCCAAGGCCCTAAGAAAGCTCCGGCACCCAAGCCGCTCGAAGCAGCTACGCTCCTTCATGGATAACTGAGTCTCATCGGAGAACGGCTCGCGAAGGGCGAGCCCCGGTATTCTAGCTGTCTTTCATTCGCGCTTAGCACCGGATCACGCTAGAAGTGGCCCCAAGGGCCCATAGCTCAATTGGTTAGAGCCCCCGGCTCATAACCGGGTTGTTCCTGGTTCGAGTCCAGGTGGGCCTACCGCGCAACACCGCGTCGCGGTGTTGCGCGAGCCCCGTGGACGGCGCGCAGCGCCGGCTTTACGGGGCCATGTGGTGGGTCGCAGACTCCGCCATCTTGCGTCACCCCGAAAGGCACGCTACAGCCCCGCCAGCTTTGGCTGACCACGGAGGCGATACTTGCGCGATGAGCTTTTAGCGCTGGCTAAACTTGCTGAACTGGATGACTCGGCGCGTGATATCGATGCCGAGCTCGAGCAGATCCCACGGAGCTTGGAAGAGCTACGGGAGAACGTACAAACGCTGGAGATGATGCTCGCCCAAGAGCGCCAGCAGCTTGAGGAAGCCGAGCAGCTGAAACTGCAACAGAGCGGCGAGCTCAAGGAACGAAACGAAGGCCTGCAGCGGGCTCGCAAGAAGGCTGCGCAGGCAACCAGCATCCGCGAAGCCGACGCCGGCGAGCGAGAAGTCGAGGTCAACCGCCGCTCCATCAAAGAGCGCGAAGAAGAGCTCGGCCGAATCGGTCAGGCGATCGAGGCCAAGACAGCGTCCCTCGCCGAGCGCGAAAAGGACTTCGAAGAAGCCAAGGGCGTTCTACAGTCGAGAGAAGAGGCTTCCAAGGCCCGCGTCGCCGAGCTCGAAGTGGAACGTGGCAAGATGCTCAGCGGTCGCGACGACCTTGCCGCCAAGGTCCCGAAGTCGGTCATCAAGCGTTACGAGCGCCTCAAGACCGGCATCAGCAACGTCGTCATCATCATCAGCGACGGCACCTGCACCGGCTGCCGCATGGCCTTGCCGCCCCAGCTGACGATCGAGCTGCAGCGCGCGAACGAGCTGCATCAGTGCCCGCACTGCCGACGGATCATCATTCACAAGAGCGTGGTTGACGACTAGGCGGACCGATGGTCCTCTCAGACGATTGCTAGCCAGCTGTCGTCTGGCACCTTCACGCCACGCACCGCGTCGAAGTATGCGTTCTGCACCTTCTCTGTGATCGGCCCGCGCGATCCGGCACCGATCGTCCGGTCATCTAGCTCGCGCACCGGTGTCACCTCGGCGGCCGTGCCGACCATGAAGACTTCGTCCGCGATATACAGCTCGTCGCGGGAGATCAGTCGCTCGTGGACGGTCAGTCCTAGGTCCTGCATGACGCGTATGACTGAGTTACGGGTGATGCCGCCTAGGATCGACACGCCCATCGGCGGTGTTGCGATCTCGCCGTCGCGAACCACGAAGATATTCTCGCCCGAGGCCTCGGAGACGTAGCCCTGCGGGTCGAGCATGATCGCCTCGTCGTAACCGATCATCTGCACCTCGCGCTTTGCGAGAATCGAGTTGACGTAGTGGCCGTTGATCTTGCCCTTCGACATCAAGGTGTTGACGCCTGCGCGTTGAAACGAGCTCACTTTGGCG
Organism: uncultured Sandaracinaceae bacterium; assembly: GCA_964534585.1. Taxonomy (GTDB): domain Bacteria; phylum Myxococcota_A; class Polyangia; order Polyangiales; family Houyiibacteriaceae; genus SG8-38. The sequence continues at coordinate 2,136 of CAZHPJ010000361.1, forward strand.
CGAACGCCTTGCCGAAGGCCCTCTTCACCGAGGTACGCGCCCCAGCGCCATGCGATGACCCCCACGCGGGTCGCGTTCTTGGCGCCGAGCCCCATCTCGCCGTCGCCCATGAAGGCGATCGGCCGCAGGTAACATTCATCGAGTCTGTTGGCCCGAACCGTTTCCAGGCACGCCTCGACGATCTCCTCTTGGCTGTAGGGCATCGGGAGCATGCAAATGTGGGCAGAGTCGAACAGGCGCCGGATGTGTTCTTTCAAACGAAAGATCGCGCTTCGCCCGTCTTTCAGCTTGTAACAGCGAATGCCCTCGAAGACGCCCAGCCCGTAGTGAAGCGTGTGCGTCAGTACGTGGACGTTCGCCTGCTCCCAGGGAATGAGCTTCCCGTCGAGCCAGATCTTGTCCACTTTGTCCGCCATTGGTGCTCCTTCACGCCCCCACCAATTTGGGGGTCGGGCGTATGTAGCATAAATCCGCAATTCCGCTGAGTTGACCTGGTTGGGGGCATGGAGTAGAAACGCGGCGCTTCAGGAGCCCGGATAGCAGCGTGCATCCGGGCTCTACGAGCATCGAGGTTAGTGGTGCTGTACTCGTTATTTCATATTTTGCTTCAGCCTGGGGTAACCGGCGGACCGGTCGCACCACCCACGGGAGGTGGCGGCCCAGCTCCAGGCCCCCTGGGCTGTGGCGGCGTCGGAACCGAGCAAAGGGGTCTGCTTCTATTGATGTTCGCGTTTCTCTATTTGCTGATGATCCGACCGCAACAGAAACGCTCCAAGAAACACGACGCGATGATGACCGCCCTCAGCAAGGGTGACATCGTCCGCACCAACGGGGGAATCCGCGGCGAGATCACGGCGCTCGACGAGCGTGACGTGACCATCGAGGTCGCGGACCGTACACGCATCAAGGTGTTGCGGAGCCACATCGCAGGGTTGGATCAACCCCCCGAACAGAAAAGCTGAACGCACAGGCGAGGATCATGGATCGAGGCTGGTATTTTCGTTTGGCAATCGTCGTCGGCTCGTCTGTTCTGGGCTTTCTCGCCCTGTGGCCGAGCGTCGACCGATGGTTGCCATGTCCCGACATCGTCAAAGAGACTTTCGAAAATCAGATCAACCCCGGCCTCGATATCAAGGGCGGCCTGCGACTGATGTACGAAGTCGAGGTCGATGAGTACATTCGCGACCGCCGAGACCGGATTGCCGAGCAAGTGCAGCGGCGGTGTGGTGTCTTGATCGGGGTGGTTCCCGAGGAGGAAGTCGACGAGGTCGACTAAGCCAAGCTCGACGAGAGTGGCCAGCGGTGCAAAATCGAGCGTGTCGAC
>CAZHPJ010000362.1:0-3454 GCA_964534585.1 uncultured Sandaracinaceae bacterium
AATGAATCAACGGGAGGTCGATCAACCCGAAAAGGGCCAGGCCGGCCGCAAACCGCTTCTCGACCTCACCCGCATCGCCCATCGACCGAAGGGCGAGATACGCAGCGAAGATCATCCCAGCCAGAAGCGTCGTAGTGAGCCGCGGATCCCAGGTCCACCAAACGCCCCAAGCCTTGCGCGCCCAAAGCGGACCCGTGAGCAGGACGATCAGGCAGAACAACATCCCAACCTCTGCGCCCGCAACCGCGAGCGCGTCCCATTTCGCGTCCCGCTTGAGCAGATACACCGCACTGCCCACGGCGGATACGCCGAAGCCGACGTACATGGCGTAGGCGCTCGGAACGTGGAAGTAGAAGATCTTCTGCACGATGCCCATCCGTTGTTCGACAGGGGCGACGACGAAGATCGCGTAAAGGGTCGCCGCGAACAGCGCTAGGGTTGCAAACAACACTAGCGACCAGACGGTCGAGCTACCGGATCGACGTGTACCGCTCATAATCACGCTCGCCGGGACGCTAGCATGCAGTCGGTGGTGCGTCAGCCTCCACAAGCCTCGAATTTCGCGATTAAACGCCGTCGGTTTGCCGCTGTTCCTACTCGCCGCTAAAGACGGCGCTGATGGATTTGCTCGACCGGCGGTTCCTTTTCGTAGTGGGCAAGGGTGGCGTTGGGAAGACGACCGTGGCAACCGGGCTCGCCCTCGTGGCAAGCAGCCGCGGCAAGAAGGTCCTGCTCGCACTCGTGAACTGCCAGGAGCGCGTGAGCCAGCTCCTCGGCACGGACCCGATCGGGTCTGAGATCGTGTCCGTTCGCGAGAACCTCGACGTCGTGAACATGACCCCGGACGCGGCCCTCGAAGAGTACGGGCTGATGATCCTGAAGGTGAAGGCCGTCTTCAACGCCGTCTTCAGGAATCGGTTGGTGCGCGCGTTCTTGAAGGGCACACCTGGGCTCGAGGCCTGGTCGATGCTTGGTAAAGCCTTTTACCACGCGTGCCCCCCCAAGGGAGAACCCGACTACGATCTCGTGATCGTCGACGCCCCTGCGACCGGACATGCGCTCGACATGCTGCGCGTGCCCTTCGTCATCGAAAACGTGGCACCCCCGGGCCTTCTGCGACGAGACGCAGCGCGCGCCGCCGAGATGTTCCGTGACCCGGAGCGCGCGGGCGCCGTCCTGGTCACGCTCCCCGAGTACATGCCCGCGAACGAGACCATAGAGCTCTGGGATGCGTTGACCAACGAGCTCCAGATTCCGGTGCTGCATCTAGTGATCAATCGGGTTCTGAACGTGCTGTTCACCGAGAAGGAGCGGCCCGTTCTCAAAAGCCTGCCATCGAAGATTGCTGAAGGCAGCGGGATCCGGGGGCTGGCGGTGGCCGGCAAGCGGCGTGCTCTTCGCGAAACGGTCCAGGCTCGGGCCATCGAGCGAGTGTGTAGCCACATCGATGCACCCTGCAGCGAGCTGCCCTACCGCAGCGGCCTGGAAAACGACACGACCGGGATCGAGGCGTTGAGCGAAGCGCTCCTTCGGACCGTTTGATCGCTTGCGGGCGGTCGACAATCCACTAGCTTGCCGGGCGAGGTCATCATGCCCGGCTCGGCTACGTCAGGTCTCTCGTTTCAAACTCCGCTGATCTTCGAGCAGGGCTCGCCCAAGCGCCATGGGGCGTCGCTCATGCCCGACGACCTGCCTGCAGTCGATGCGAAGAGCGCGTTCGGAGCGATGGCACGGGAAGTCCCGCCCATGCTTCCGGAAGTTTCAGAACCCGAGGCAGTCCGCCACTACGTTCGATTGAGCCAACAGAATTTCGCGATCGACACTGGAATGTACCCGCTCGGCTCCTGCACGATGAAGTACAACCCGAAGGTCAACGAGTGGGCGGCGCGATTGGCCGGGTTCACAGACCTTCATCCGTACATGCCGGACGAGCTCGTTCAGGGCGCCCTCGAGTTGATGTGGCGACTGGAGCGCGGGCTCGCCGAGGTGTGCGGCATGGATCGCGTCTCGTTACATCCAGCGGCCGGCGCGCAGGGCGAGCTTTGTGGCCTAATGATGATTCGGGCCTACCACCAAGCCCAGGGGAGAGACCCGAAGAAGGTGCTGATCCCTGACACCGCACACGGAACCAATCCCGCTTCATGTGCGCTCAACGGCCTGCAAGCGGTGCCCTTCCCCGTTGGAGACGACGGCATCGTCACCACCGAGGCTCTCGCACCCTTCGTCGACGACGGCGTAGCCGCCATCATGGCGACCAACCCGAACACGGTCGGGCTCTTCGAAGCTCACATGCCGGCGATCGCCGAGCTCATTCACAGCAAAGGCGGCCTCGTCTACGGCGACGGCGCCAATCTCAATGCGTTGATGGGCAAGGCGCGGCCCGGCGACTTCGGGATCGACGTGATGCAATTCAACCTGCACAAGACGTTCACGACCCCCCACGGCGGCGGTGGCCCCGGCTGCGGCCCTGTCGGGTACAAGACGCTCCTCGATCCCTACGCGCCGGTCCCGGTCGTGGAAGAGCGGGACGGGCGCTTCGCCCTCGACTACGGCAGCCGTCCGGAATCGGTCGGCAGGCTGCGGTCGTTCCAGGGCAATTTCGGAATGATGGTGCGCGCCTACACGTACCTCCGGGAGATGGGAGCCGAAGGGCTGAAGCAAGCCACCGAGCTCGCGGTCCTCAACGCCAACTACCTCAGGGTCCGCCTCGGCGAGCTCTGGCACGTGCCTTACGACGCAATCTGCATGCACGAAGTGGTGATCAGTGATCGCCACCTCAAACAGTCGGGCGTCACGACGATGGACGTCGCCAAGCGGCTAATGGATTACGGCTTTCACCCACCAACAGTGTACTTCCCGCTGGTCGTGAGGGGCGCAATGCTGATCGAGCCCACAGAAACCGAAAGCCTTCAGACCCTCGACGAGTTCGTGGAGGTCATGAAGACGATCAGTGATGAAGCGACGACGGAGCCGAACCTCGTAACAGCCGCGCCGCAATCTACGCGTTTACGTCGGCTGGACGAGACTCAGGCTGCTCGGAAGCCTGTGCTGCGTTGGACAGCTCCCTAGACACCGCCCGAACCATCGTCTGCTTCTGATGAAACGGCAGAAACGCGGCCTTGAAGCCACTGACGATGATGCGGTGAATATCATCGCGGTCCAGGCCCATCTGGGTGTGGCAAAGCCAGAGCTCCCGCGACACCGTCGTGTCGGTGATCAGGCGGTTGTCAGTGTTGACCGTCACCCGCAAGCCGAGGTCGTGGTAGAGCTTGAGCGGGTGGGCCCGAAGCTCTCGCACGGCGCCGGTCTGCACATTCGAGGAGGGGCAGCACTCGAGCGCAATGCGGTGATCGTTGACGTAGTGAAGCAGATCTCCATCTTCGCGTAGACGGCAGCCGTGGCCGATGCGGTGCGCCCCGCAAACGTGGATCGCCTGGTGAATCGAAGCAGGCCC
>CAZHPJ010000363.1:0-3447 GCA_964534585.1 uncultured Sandaracinaceae bacterium
ACCTCATCGCGGATCGAGCACCCTATTAGGGAGGGCAGCGTGGAAGTTCTGGTATAGAAATGCCGTGAGGCTGGGAAGACTGCTTGTAACGCCAAGCCGCACGACTTGGCATGCGAATTGCTGCTTTGATGGAACGAAGGAGGCCGCAATGCGCTCCATGACACCTCTAATGTTGGCACTTGGGCTTCTTTTGCCAGGGCTGGGATGCGGCGACTCGACTACCAACGACTCCGCGACCTTGGGCTTGGGCCAGTCTTGCGCGCCCTCACATCCCCAGGATTGCCCGAACGGCATGTGTCGAGATGTCGTGAGCGGAGAGTCGTGTGACAGCTATAGTTGCGCGAACTGGAGCCGGCCTGCCATCGAGGGAACGATCTGCACCAAGACGTGCTCGGGCAACTCGGACTGCGCGGGCATCAATTTCGCAATGACCAATGACCAGCAGACATCGTCGGAGGAATGGTCCTGCGCGGGGGGTATCTGCCGCGTCTTCGTGACCCCTCCGGACCGCGGTCCACCCACGGACAGTTGCACGGGATGTGGGGGCTCCTTGTGCGCCGGGCGATGCATCGGTTGCCCGCAGTGCTGATAGCGGGCGGCTGGCGGCCCTAGCCCATATCTGCCAAGACGCGCGGTCACGCGAAAGCGTGGGGGTTAACGCGTGCAGAACATGATTCGAAATGTGGCGATTATCGCCCATGTCGACCACGGCAAGACGACTTTGGTCGATGCGATGTTGCATCAAACCGGCGTCTTTCGGGCGAACGAGGTGGTGCGCGAGCGCGTGCTCGATTCGAATGACCTCGAGCGCGAGCGCGGGATCACGATTTTCGCAAAGCACGCGTCGATTCGGTGGAAAGACTACAAGATCAACCTCATCGACACGCCGGGGCACGCCGACTTCGGCGGTGAGGTCGAGCGGACGCTTCGCATGGCCGACGGCGCGCTGCTCTTGGTGGACGCAGCCGAAGGCGCGCTCCCCCAAACCCGGTTCGTACTGTCGAAGTGCATCGAGCTCAATCTGCCGGTGGTCACCGTCGTCAACAAGATCGATCGAAGCGATGCGCGTCCCGACGAAGCCCTCAATGAAGTGTTCGATCTCTTCTGCGATCTCGGGGCTACCGACGAGCAGGCCGACTTCGCGCATATCTACGCGATCGGGAAGGACGGAATCGCCAAGCGTGAGCTCGAAGATGAATCGAGCGACCTCACGCCGCTCTTTGAAACACTGATCGAACGCCTCCCGGCACCCGAGGGCGACCCTGCCCTCCCTCTGCAGCTCCTGGTCCACAACACGATCCACGACGAGTACATCGGCCGCGTCGCGATCGGCCGTATCCGAAACGGCACGATCAGGCCGCAGGAAATGGTAGCGATCATCGGCAAGGACGGCGTCGTAGAACGGAGAGTCGGCGCGTTGTGGGGCTTTGAAAGCCTGGAACGCGTGCGCATCACGGAGGCGTCCGCCGGGGACATCGTCGCGGTCTCAGGCATCGAAGACGTGCACATCGGCGACACGATCGCCCCGCCGAGCCACCCACACGCACTCGAGCGGATCTCCGTGGAGCAGCCGACCATCAAGGTCCGTTTCAAGGTGAACACCTCGCCCTTTGCCGGACGCGTGGGCGACTACGTAACCTCGCGCCAGCTGCGCGAAAGGCTCCTCAAAGAGGGGCAGCGCAACATCGCGATGCGGGTCGAGGAGGGCGACGAGCCCGATTCGTTCATGGTCTATGGCCGTGGCGAGCTGATGTTGACGATCTTGGCGGAGACGATGCGGCGGGAAGGGTACGAGTTCGCCCTCGGAATGCCGGAGGTCGTCGTCCGCGAAATCGATGGGAAGAAATGCGAGCCGGTCGAGATCGTCGTCGTCGACGTACCCCAACGCCACGTAGGCACGGTCACCCAGCTCCTCGGCGACCGTCGGGGCGTCATGGGCAAGATGAGCCCCCTCGGCGCCAATCGTTCGAGGGTCGAGTACCGTGTTCCCTCGCGCGGCCTGATCGGTTTTCGCTCTTTGTTCATGACGGAGACGCGCGGAGAGGGGCTCCTCAACACGATGTTCGAGGGCTGGGATCCCTACGCGGGCCCTCTGCTTCGCCGGAAGAACGGAGCGATTATCTCCGACCGAGTGGGCGCCACGACGCCATACGCCCTCTTCAACCTGCAACCGCGAGGCAAGCTCTTCGTCGGGAGCGGGACGAAGGTCTACGAAGGCATGATCGTGGGTGAGCACAACCGCCCGAGTGATCTCGATGTGAACTGCACCCGCGAGAAGAAGCTCACCAACATTCGGGCGGCGGGACGCGACGAAAACGTCGTCCTGACGCCACACCGGGAGCTCACGATCGAAAACGCGCTCGACTGGATCGACCAGGACGAGCTCGTGGAAGTCACGCCGGACGCAGTGCGGATCCGCAAAGCGATCCTGCAATGTAACCTCCGTCCGAAACGCGAAGCCCCCAAAAAGGGCTAGCCCAACGTACGAAGGGTTAGCCCGAAGGGCCCTCAAGAGCAGCGATTACGAGGGACCTCAGTCGCACGGCCCGGAACAGGCCCCAGCACCGGAGCAACCACTAGCAGCTGGTTGTGCAGAAGCGGGAAATCCGCCGCAGATTCCCGCGCACGGAGGAGAATCCAACTGCATTGACTGACCCGACACATCGTTCCGTCGCCGGCGACTGACGTCCATCACCCCTTGGAGCCTGCAATGGCTATGCCACGATGGGCCCCCGAAAAGCTGTGAGTATTCGCGGCGCGGTCTCGAACGAAGCGAAGAATCTTCGTTTAGAGGCCGGCAGCCGCAGCGGTTGCGCAGATTGCCTGCTGGGCCGATGCGGGGTCATGATGGATGGGCAGTGGCCAAGTCAGGAGGCAAAGGCGGCAAAAGAGGCGCCCGTGGAGGCAGCGGCCAGGGGCGGTCGCAGATGGATCGGGAGGCCCTTCAGAGAGCCCTCGCCGACGTGAAACCGTTGGGCGTGAGCTCGCGAAAGCGAGTGATGCCACCCCTCGGCAGCCCCACTATGCGGAAGTCCATAGCCGGGGGAGCGCCGCAGCAGCTAGGCGAGCCGCTCGTGGTGCAGCGAGAGGGCAACGGAATCGTCCTCGGGAAGCGGCGCTCCACTCATTCGAGCATCCTCGACACCCTCGAAGACCCAAAGCTCGAGGTCCAAGCGGAGTGTGATCTGCATGGCCACACCGTCCGAGAGGCCGAGCGCGAGGTGCACCGTTTCGTCCAAGAGTCTCAGCAAAACGGCAAGCGCTGGGTCCTGCTCATCGTCGGGAAGGGGCTACACAGCCAGGACGGCAAGGGAACGTTGAAGTCCCACGTGGTCGATGCCCTCAGCAAGGGCGCTCCCTCGAGATTCGTCCTGGCCTTCCGAACCGCCCCCCGTCACCTGGGTGGGCTAGGCGCCCTAGCCGTTCGCCTCGTGGACCGACTCTAGT
>CAZHPJ010000364.1:0-3444 GCA_964534585.1 uncultured Sandaracinaceae bacterium
ATCGTCGCCACTTGATCGTCGATGAGCATAGCCTTCTCGTGAAGAAAGCCATCCTGGTACCGGTAGAACTTCGCGCCAGTTCGGCTCGCGTCGTCGAAGTACGCATATGCCGCCAAGTACACCATCATGTGATCGGGGTTGTCGGGGATCAGAATCCGCACGTCCACGCCGCGGAGGCCAGCCAGTTGTAGCGCAACGATCACCGAGTGATCGGGCACGAAGTATGGGCTTGCGATCCAAATGCGCTGCTGCGCGGAGTTGATCGCATGCACGAACATCAGATTGGCGCTTTCGAGGTCGTCCGCCGGGCCGGTGGGAATGATCAGCACACGCGCGTCGCTCCCATCGGAGGCCGGCTGAGCGGCCCAGTTGAGCTTGGGCAGCCCTTCCGTCGCCCAGTGCCAATCTTCGATGAACGAGACTTGCGCTTTCAAGACAGAAGGCCCCTCGATGCGAACGTGGGTATCTCGCCAGTGACCGAACTTGGGGTCTCTGCCGAGGTATTCGTCGCCCACGTTGTGCCCGCCGACCCAAGCCACTCGCCCATCGGTGATCACGATCTTGCGATGATTCCGAAAGTTGAGTTGGAAGCGGTTACGCCGCCCCTTGCGCGTATTGAACTCGCGAACCTCCGCACCCGCATCGCGGAGCTCCTGCTTGTAGCTGTTCGGCAGATCATGACTTCCGATCTCGTCGTACAGGAAATAGATGCGCACGCCCTGCTTGGCTTTGACGAGAAGATGCTCCTTGAGGGCACGCCCGAGACCGTCGTCATGCACGATGTAGAACTGAACCAAGACGTACTCTTTGGCCTCGTCGATGCCATGCAAGATGCTCTTGAACGTCGCATCGCCATCGATCAGCAGATCCACCCGGTTCCCGCGAAGTACGGGCATGCCGGCTAAGCCTTCCGCGGCGCGCGCAGCTTCTGCGCCTTCGCCCTCCGGAACCCGATATGGAGCCACGGTCTCGATCGCCTCCCGCTCGATCCGATCGGTGCGAGCATCGGTGTGGCGCCGAGCGAGTACGTACCCTTGAAACTTGCTCCGCCCAAATACCCAGTACGCAGGTACCGCCAGATACGGGAACGTATTGAGGCTCACCGCCCATGCGATCGCACCCTGCGCAGTGCGCGTGCTCATCACCGCGTGAATCGAAGACACGAAGCCCATGACGTGAAAGAGCGCAACCAGCAGGGCAGTCATTCGTCTCTTCCTCGCTCTCGGCTTCATCGAATCCCGGATGGCAATGGGAAGCCTAGCTTGTTATAGTGCGCGCCGTCAGAGTATTTGGGACAACTGGTCGCCGGTGGAGGTGGACATGCGATTTACGAACCTGGCTCTCATTGTGATGGTGGCGATTCCGCTCTCGCTCACGGTTGGCTGCACGGACGGTGGGTCCAACGGCGGAACGGGGGGCAACGGAGGGACAGGCGGTGAGGGCGGGACCGGAGGCGACGTGCTTCCCGAGCCCTATGCCGCCAGTATTTGCGTCGGCGCGAAGCAGGCGGCTGCGAGCACCTTTTGCCAGAGCTTGTTCGACGCGTGGGCGGCGTGGGAGTCCGATCAGGATACCGGCGCCCGAAACGCTGCCGCGGAGGCTGCGCGCGTGGTGCTTGGTAGTGCGTGGGACGCCGCCGAAGCTGACGCGGCGAACAGCGGCGCGGATTGTTCCGACTTGGCGCTGGCGTCGAGCGATGCAGCGGCAGGCATGGAAGCTGGCATCGACGCGATCGCCGCGGCTATCAACGATGGCCTCGACCTCGGGCAGAGCGACCACGCGCAATGTGGCGCCGACCTGCTCACAGCGGCCGGTGTGACTTGCGAAGGCGTGCTTGCTGCAGAGAGCGAACACATCAGCAACCTACACGCCGACTCGGACAGCTCGATTCTGGACGCTGCCAAGGGCGCGGCCTTCGACGCGTTCTCGTCCGCATGGGCCGATGCGACCTCTGGCAGCTGCCCGACTACAGCGACCGAGCTCCAAACGCGCGACGATGTCGACAGCCTCACCAGCGAGCTGGTGTTCGATACGATCGTCACGCCACGGCTCGACGGCGAGGCGTACACGACCCTGACGCCCGGCGAGACTGACTATCTTGGAAGAACCTACATGCCCCAATGCATGCAAGGGGATGAGTACGTGTTCTACGCCAAGCGCGGCAGCGTGAACAAGCTGCTCATGTACTACCAGGGCGGAGGCGCCTGCTGGGACAATTTGACCTGTGGCCTCCCAACCTGCAGAACCTCGCCCCCTGACGTTCCGATCATCGACTCCGGCGGCTTCGGGGACCTTACCAACGTAAACAATCCATTCCGTGATTGGAACGTCGTTTTCGTGTCGTATTGCACCTGCGACATCCATTTCGGTGATGCGAGCGTGGAATACATCGGGCTCGACAACCTCACCGTCGAGCACCGCGGTTACCACAACTCCAAGGTCGCGGAGAGGTGGGCGCGCGAGCACTTCCTCAATCCAGAAGAGGTGTTTGTGACGGGCTCGAGCGCAGGCGCATACGGAGCCTGGTTCAACGGACCCCTGCTTCACGATGTCTGGCCTGCATCGCAAATGCACGTCCTTGCGGACGCAGGCAACGGCGTCATCACCCCGGACTTCCTTCAAAACGAATTTGGGAACTGGAATTTCGTCGCCAATCTGCCGGACATTCCGGGCGTCCTCGAATCGATCACGGAAGGCAACGGGATACCAGGATACACCGAGGCGGTCGCGGCCTATTTCCCCGACACCAACTGGGCCCACTACTCGACGATGTTCGACGGCGGCCGAGGCGGCCAGACCGGCTTCTACAACATCATGCTGAGCGGCGGAAACCCGCTTGCGGCGTCGGTATGGTGGCAAGCCACCTGCCAGTTTGGGCAGAACGCGCGCACGCAATCCGAGGCGACATTCGACGCGGTGCCGTCCAACTACCGCTATTATTTCGGCACCGGCTCGCGCCACACGATGTGGGGCAGCAACAAGGTATACGACGACACCACCGGTGGGGTGCCCACCGTCGTCGACTGGGTTGACGCCATGCTTGCAAGCGGCCCCGAAGGCCGAGACCCGGACTGGAAGAATGTTCTTTGCGAGAACTGCGGGCTGACTTTGGACGGAGATCCCCGACCCGAACCGCTAGAGGTCCCGTTCGAAGAGCAGGGCGGCGACGTCGTCATCGTCTGCGAGTAGAGACATCCACGGAACGCTTCTTCCGTGGGCGCACGCGCTCACGCCTAGATCAGCGCGAGTACCGTCGTTCGCGCGTTCACCGACTACCGCCAAGCTTCTCGAGTTGGGCGCCATAACGCTCCGCGGTTTCGCGGCGCCCCATCTGCTGGTTGTAGCCCGTTAGCAATCGGAGGATGTCGCGGTTCGCGGGGTAGCGCCGAAGCAGCCGTTCCAGTGTTTTCAGCGACGCGCCCCGCTGCCCCTGATCGAATTGAC
>CAZHPJ010000365.1:0-3432 GCA_964534585.1 uncultured Sandaracinaceae bacterium
ATCGGGTCCTAGGCGCTCGCGTGGGGGCGGCGGGGTGGGGATGAAGGGTTCACACTCCTCGTACACGTCTCGTTCGTCGCCGTGCCCGGCAGTGTTGATGTAGCCTCCCGCCCAATCGCTGGAACCGGCACTGGCACTGGCGCTGGCACTGACGCAAAGTTGGGCAGATGTCCTCCGATGACGACCTCGTCGCTCTCGACCGCGCCCACCTGTGGCGTCCCTACACTTCGAGCGATGACCACGAAAAGCGCCCCCTATTCGTCGTCGACCGGGCCGAGGGACCTTGGTTGATCGCGGGCGGCGGGCGTCGTGTTCTCGATGCGAGCGGCTCATGGTGGTGCAACAACCTCGGACACGGGCATCCCCGCCTGCGGGCGGCTATCACGCGGCAGTCCGAACGGCTGATGCACTGCACGCTGGCCGCGGCGACGCACGAGCCGGCTTCACGGCTTGCTGCCGAGCTCGTCGACGTTGCGCCGGCCGGCCTCAACCGGGTTTTCTACAGCGATAACGGCTCAACTGCGGTCGAAGTCGCGTTGAAAATCGCGTTTCAGTACTGGCAGCAGAACGGCCGTCCCGGGCGCAATCGCTTCCTTGCCCTGCCCGGCGGCTATCACGGAGACACGCTCGGTGCGATGAGCGCGGGCGACGTCGATGAGTTCACCGGCATCTTTCGCCCACTCCTATTCGACGTACGGCGGCCCCCTGACGCCGTGGGCCAGCAGTGGGAGCCGGTCTTCGAACGGCTGTTGGCGCTCCTGCGCGAAGAAGCCGACCAAATCGCAGGCGTGATCGTCGAACCGATAGTGCAGGGGGCTGCTGGGATGCGGATGTACCCCGCCGAGCTCCTAGCCGCATTGCGGGAGGCCACCGAAAGAGCCGACACGTTCCTGATCGCTGACGAGGTCTTCACCGGCTTCGGCCGGACGGGCCCGATGTGGGCCTGCGACCATGCTGCGATCACGCCGGACCTTCTCTGCACGTCCAAAGGGCTCTCGGGCGGCACGCTCCCCTTTGCCGCCACGCTGGCTACCGACCGCATCTACGATGGCTTCCGCGGCGACAAGAGCCGCGCACTCATGCACGGGCACACCTTCTGCGGCAATCCGCTCGGCGCAGCAGTCGCTCGCGAAGTCCTAGCGATTTACCTCGACGATGACATTCTCGAAGCCGCAAAGCCCAAGGCCACGAGGCTTGCGGAGCGGATCCAAAGCATGACCGAGGTGCCGGGTGTCACCGCCCCACGCTCACTCGGCATGTGCGCTGCCTTCGAGGTCGGCGCCCACGGCTACATGGGCACGATCGGCTGGCAGATCTCTGATGCAGCCCTCGAGCTAGGCGCGCATCTTCGCCCGCTCGGGAACACCGTGTACGTCGTTCCACCTCTGAACATCGTGGACGCCGACCTCGACCGCTTGCTCGACATCGTGCGCGAATCCACCGAACGCGTGCTAGTAAGCGCCCAGTGACCGACAACCCCTCACCAACTGCGAGCCCGCCGCCTCGCTATCAGGCGTATGGCCTCGCGGTGGTCGGTGGCACGCTCTATTTCCTGGGCTGGGCCGGGTTTGGTTTTTGGCCGCTCTCACTGCTGTGCCTGGTTCCGCTTTGGGGCGCATTGGAGCTAGGCTTGGGGCGCACCTGGCGTCACACCCTCGCGGTCGCTTGGTTGTACGGAACCGTCACATGCGCCGGCGGCTACCATTGGCTCATCGAGTTCTTCGAGGTGTTCTCGGGATACGGATCCGTCGCGAGCGTCCTCTTTTGGTTTCTGTTTTCGGCCTATCTCGGATTCAACTTCGCGGTCTACGGCCTGGTGTATCGCGCGCTTCGGCGGCGCGGCTGGCAGACGAGCTTCGTCGCCATCCCAACCCTGCTCTTGATCGAGTGGCTCTATCCCTCGCTGTTTCCAACCTATCTTGCCAACAGCCTTCACCTTCAAACGACACTCATTCAGATCGCCGACCTCGGAGGTCCGATGCTCGTCACGGTCGTGATGGCCTTGATCAACCTCTCGATCTACGAGGCCTGGCGTTGGCGGCGGCAACGCCGGAACGCGCCTAAGTTGGTCTGGGGCCTCACGGTTGCAGCCGTCGCCTGCACAGCGATCTACGGCACCATCCGCATCAGACAGGTCGAAGCGGAAATGGAAGCAGCGCCGGTCCTTCGCCTGGGCATCGTGCAGGTGAATATGGGCATCTTCGAGAAGCGCACCGAGGCCATCGAGGGCCACCGACGCCACCTCGAACAAAGCCACGAGCTGGAAGACGCGGGCGAGCTCGACCTCATCGTGTGGCCCGAATCCGCCTACGTCGGCGGCCTGCCCCGCAAGTTGCCCATGAACGCAAACCAAGTCCGCCGAGATCTCAAAACCCCGATCCTTTTTGGAGGGGTGTCGACCGAGCTCGTCGACGGCAAACGCAAGATCTACAACACGGTATTCCTGATGGACGAAAAAGGCATGGTGCGGTCGACCTACGACAAGACCTACCTACTGATGTTCGGAGAATACCTGCCCTTTGGCGACACGTTCCCAAGCCTGTACGAGCTCTCTCCGAACAGCGGCCGGTTCACGGCGGGGACCCACGTTCGCCCGGTGACCCTCGGGAAGTGGCGGATAGCCACGCCCGTTTGCTACGAGGACGTGCTCGCGCGTTTCACGCGAACGATGGTACGCGAGGGTAAGCCCCACGTACTGATCAATCTCACGAACGACGCCTGGTTCGGCGACACCCAGGAGCCTTGGATTCACCTCCTCTTGTCGAAGTACCGCGCGATCGAGCACCGCCGCTACATGGTGCGCGCAACCAACAGCGGCGTCAGCGCCGTGGTAGATCCCCTCGGACGGGTCGTCGCTCAAACGGGGCTGCTCACCCGCGAAAACCTTCGCTACGACGTTCACATGCTCGACGGCGACACCGTCTACACGCGCTTCGGAGACTGGCCCGGCTTGCTCGGTCTCGCAGCGATCGCCTGGATGCTCATTCGTCGCCGAGACGCGGAGCGATGAGTAGTCGGTAGCTGCCGTCTTCGGCAGACACCGTTTCTGCGACTTGGATGGGACGACTTGCAGCGCCTCCGGCGCTCGTTAGCACATAGGCACGGACCAACGCGTCCGGCACGACCTCCCCATCGTTGGTTCGGATGACGCCTTCGACTGGAATCGGCGGCTCCAAACGATAGGCCCGCGCGGAAGCTCCGAGCTCCTCGCTCACCACGAGCTCCGGCTCGACCAGCCAGGCGAAGCCGGTTTCTGACGACACCTTCACATGCATGTCGTAGAGCCCAGCATCCACGCTCATCGCAAAGGCGCCAGCGTCGTTGGACACCGTCTCTTGCGACCGGTTCAAGGCGCCCAAGTCTGTGCCTGAACGGGCCCGAGCAACGATCGTGACCCCCGACGCGAAGTCATTGCGGAACGTCGTCACCCAG
>CAZHPJ010000366.1:0-3402 GCA_964534585.1 uncultured Sandaracinaceae bacterium
CCCACCACCAGCCGCCGACGCATTCGTAGTAGTAGCCACCCTCCGTGCTTCGCGCGAGACCGTTCGCAGCCCAAAGGTCAGGCTGATTCTCATCGGTCACCTGGTCGGGCGGAACGAACGTGAGACAAACCGGCTCGGCCTGCATGGCCTCGATGATCATCGCGTTGACCATGTCGTTGAAAGCCCTTTGGTCGTCGTCGAGGTCTGGGAGATTCTCCGGCGGGACGATGTCAGCGGTAAGGACGCTAAATGTTTGAGCCGCTTTGAACTCTCCGAGTTTGGCCGGATCCCATTGGACGTCGAGCGAGCCGGTTTGCACGACGCCGGTGTTGGCACAACTCAGACCGAACAGCGAGGAAGCGATGAGGAGCACGAAAGGAAAATAACGAAGCATGGGAACCTCCAAGTTCGGTTGAAATAGCACGTTCCCGAAAGCCATCAATCTTAGGGAGGATCTGTGGCGGTGCCGTTTCCATCGTTCTTGTCTGTGCGAGGCACGAACCCACTCGGCACACGAGGCGGCAACGGCACGATGCTCTCAGGAGGAATCGTCGTGCGAAGCATGCGGGTGCCCCAGGGAGCTCGGGCAATCACGAAGAGCGACAACAGGATCAGCGCCAACACGATGCCAGCAATCCACCGATTCGGCTGGCGCTTCTGAAAGACGTCACCGGTTCCGGGCTCCGGCGTGACGCGTGGCGCGATCTCGAGGCCGTATTCTTCGGCCAGATCGATGATCTGTGTCACGTGAATTCCGGGCACGCCACTCTGAAGAAAGGAGCCAAGCACGGACAGAGGCATCTCCTCGATGCCCCGCGGAGGCCGCAAGTTGACGCCCGGCGAGAACTTGTGCTTGCCCACTTTCGTGCCGACCGACACGGTCCCGCCACCCACGTTGACGTAGGCCGCGATCGGACGATCGCCGGCCGCTTCATAGTAAACGCGCATTCGCTCGCGGACGCGGTCCTGATCGACGAGCGCTAGGCTCACAGAGGGTGGCGGTGACCCCTCTTCGGCGGTCTCGCTCGGCTGTTTTTTGGGTTCTACTTTCTTGGCGAGCTCCGGGATCTCGTTGCGCTCGATCGCACGTTGGAGCATGCGCCGGCCGCGTTTGGTGAGGCCGATGGCATCGTCGCCGACACCGCCTAAAGAGGCAGCCACAGCCTTGTACGGAAAGACCCCTTTCCTCCTGAGGACGGCTTCCATGTCGAGCCACGTAAAGTTGGGATTGTTGGCGCCCCACTGGGACGCAGCCGTGCTCGCGATGATGATGGGCTCTGCGCCAAGCTCGTGAAGCGCCGAATAGACCGCCACGTTCATGGCAGGGAAGGAGCCGGACACACCGACCGCGACCGCGTCGCCGCTCCGGATGCGAAGGTCCTTGAGCCATTGCACCAGGACCGCGGCGAAGTTGGGGTTCACCGAGGTCTGTTTGGACACCAGGCTCCCGCTTCCGCTAGTGATGGGCGACAGCACCTTGCCGATCATCCTGGAGGCAGATGGATCGGTCTTGGCGCGCAGGGAGAGGCCCCTTCGCTCGGATGCGTCGCGGATCACCTCCAAGGCATCCTGTGCCTTTCGGGCGGCGAGCATTTTCTCCGCGTAGTGCGGCTGCTGCTCTTCCGAGGGGAGCACCTCGACAGCGACTAGGCCGACGACCGCGAGAGCGGCGACCAGGGCACGTTGTACCTGAGACGCGCTCTCGGGCTTCCAATACATCCCCCTCATATCGTCACGTCTCCGATGAACACGACCAAGACCATGCGCACGAGGATCGCCGCCGTGACGAGGCTCAGCGTCGTCTCGAGCACTCCTTGACGCTGATACCAAATCGCGATGAGCCCTGGAATGATGAAGCCGATGATGGCCCCCTCCGTAAACGGCGTGATCTGGCTATTGAGCCACATCCGGAAGCCCAATCCAACGACGTAACCCACGAGAATGGTGAGCGCGGTTCGCCGGCGGCCGTACACGATCGCAATTTGCGAAAGCCCCTTCAAAAAACCGAAGGTCACCAGGGCGGCGAGCAGCGTGATCCCCACATCGACCGGCTTGTTGGCGTAGAGGGCGACGTAGCCCGGCACGACCATGCCACCGGCGGCGAGGCCGAAGAGCTCGCCATAGAGGAGGCTGGCAGCGAGGCCGAGCCCGATCGAAAGGGTGAGCAACTCAATCTCTGGCATCTTCCATCCCCCGATTGGCAAAGTATTCCGCCAGTGCCAACCCCGGACCCGCAATGTTCCCAAGCCCCATCACCAAAGCCGAGGACTCTGCAAGGCCAAGCAGAATCTCGAAGACGTCGGCCGGATGTGTCTGATCGACGAAAACCAAGCGTGTGGGGTCGAGGCCGCTCTTCACGGCAGCGCGGGCGAAAATGTACTGCCCCGTGCCGAGCAGAACGACTTCGTCAGCCTGCGTCCATCCGGCATACGATTTGGCGAGTTGCTCAGAGCGATCGGTGCGGTCCGACCGGCAGTTGAACACGGCAATGCGCCTCTCGAGGTCGCGGTGCCGGCGCAAGGAGTGCTCCCAAATATAGCGTGTGGATATGGGGTCGTTGGCGGCGAACCCATTGACGAAAACGACGTGGCGGCCAAAGAACTCTACTTTGGCTTCCGTCATCGCGCCGGGGTCGGGTTTGGCCCTCCACATACCGCGGAGGGCCGTTTCGCTGTCGATGCCCAGCTCCTCGCAAACCGCAAGGGCCAGCTCGATGTTGTCTTGGTGCTCGAAATAGGAAAAGGCCGCCACATCCTCAGGTGTGAGCGGGCGGCTCAGGTCTTCCGCCGCATGAAAGCGGGAGCCGCGCTCCTCGGCCACCTGCCGAAAGAACTCACGGTGCTTCCGCTCGGCAGTCAGAAACACGCCATCAACCGGAACCGTTCCGGCAAGCGCGCGAGCGACGTCTGCTTCGGTCGGGCCCATCACGTCGAGGTGGTCGGGCCGTGCGTTGGTGATGACTCCGTGCGTGGCGCAGACGAGCTTGGATTCGGAAAGCCATTGCAGATGCGGTTGAAGCGCCATGCACTCGACGACGAGCGCTTCGGCACGTTGCGCAGCGACCATCGTGACCGCCTGCTTCTGCTCGATCACGTTCGGCCCACCGGGGCGGTACACGGGCACCTCTCGACCGTTGGGAAGGATGAAGCGAGGCACCGTGCCCGTGGTCTTGGCTACGCAACGAACGCCGGCCTCACGAAGCCCCGCTGTGATCAGCCTGGTCACGCTAGTCTTGCCGCGCGTGCCGTTCACGTGAATCCGAATGGGAATCCGCGTGAGCCGCCTGCGATGCACAATCAGCTCGAACACCCCCATCGCGATGAGCAAGCCGCAGGCCGTGAGAAGGATGACAATCTCGTTAGACACGCGCCCTCCCCCCCGACCGGACCGAAACTCCCGCGA
>CAZHPJ010000367.1:0-3397 GCA_964534585.1 uncultured Sandaracinaceae bacterium
CGAGAAATGGCCCGGGTATGCTCGGCAGAAATGACCCACCGAGAGTGAGCAGTGGGCAGCGTGACGCTCGGCGGGGACGTGCGGGTGTACCCGTTCGCAGACTGATGGCGTCACGCGATTGCACCCGGCATGGCCAGCCTTCCTGGCGTCCAGCGAGGCGCCCACCGCTGTGGGACGAAGGGCGCCGAAGAGTGGAGATCTGGGCGGGGCAGCGCGGGTGGGGTTGAGGTAGCGGCGGAAGGCATTGGCCGGGCACCCTGCCCGGATGAAAACAAAAAACACCGACCGCCGCTGCTGCGAGTGTACGCGGCTCTTCACTCCGAATCCACGCGTTGGTAACCGACAGGTGACCTGCGGAGCTGCGTCGTGCCAACGCGAGCGACACCGTGATCGCTGTCGAGCCTGGCGCGCCGCCAACACCGAGACGACGGCCTCACACTACGAGGATGTGGTGATGCCGTTCCGGGAGCGTCAGCCCGATTATCAGTGCCGCTGGCGGTTGGCCCGGCGCCTGCGCGAGATACGAGAGAAGATGAGACCGCTCGGCGGCCCGCTGAGGGGGCGTCTGCGGGGTCTGCTGGGCCGTGCTGAGGGGCTTTCGGAGAGCCCGACGAAGGCGGCGCAAGCCGGCGTTCTAGCAGCGGAATTGCTCAACCAGGCGAGCGCCGCGATGCGCGGTGCCCTCACCGCGATCGACCAGCTCGAGGCGAGCCTGGCGACCCTGCAGTCGATGGGGCTGTGAGCATAGCCCGCGAGATACGAGAGGAGACGGACAACGAGCGGATCGATTGAGATCATGCGGTCGAGATGGAGCTCGAATTTCACCAGCTGGACCGGCGCTACGAGCAGCTGCGCACCTCGTGCCGCAAGCGTGACAGTCGCGTACTTGCGTCGCTGGATCGGGTTGGCCAGCAGCTGCCGGTGGTGGTCGTCGCGGGCGGTGACGAGGGTCGTTACATCCTGGTCGACGGCTACAAGCGCGTCCGCGGGCTGCGCAAGCTCGGCCGCGACACGGTTCGCGCCACCTGCTGGGACCTGCCCGAAGACGAGGCTCTGCTGCTCGGCCGGTTGATGCAAACCCCCGAGGGTGCCAGCGCGCTCGAGCAAGCGTGGCTGCTGCGCGAGCTACGCGAGCGCTTCGAGCTGACCGTCGAAGAGCTAGCTGATCGCTTCGATCGTAGTCTGGGCTGGGTGAGCGAGCGGCTGGGTTTGGTCAGCACCATGCCCGAGCCGATTCAGGAGCAGGTACGCCAGGGTTTGCTGGTGCCGCACGCGGCGATGCGGTTCCTGCTGCCGCTGGCGCGTGCCAACCGGCAAGGCGCCATCGAGCTGGCGGCGGCGATCGCGCCGCTGCGGCCGAGCACGAGGCAGACCGAAGCGCTGTGCATCGCATACGCCCGCGCTGGCAAGCAGGCGCGCCAGCACCTGCTGCAGCGTCCGGCGCTGTTTCTTCGCGCGCGCGAAACGGCTGGCCGATCGCTGCCCGTACCCCCCTGTGAGCTGCTGCTGCAGGACCTCACCGCACTGGGCGGCATCGTGCGTCGAGCCGCGGCGCGCGTCAGCGAGGGAGCCGTGCGCGAGCTGCTGCCACCGGAACAAGACGAGCTACGCCGCCGCGCCACCGCGACCCGCGGTGACGTGGAGGACCTGTTCGACCACCTCGGGAGGGAGATTGACGATGCTGGACGAGCACACCAGGACGGCCGTTCTCAAGCTTCATGAGGCCGGCCACGGCAAACGCGCGATCGCCCGCACGCTGAAGCTATCGCGCGTTGCTGTGCGCAAGGTCATCGCCAGCGGCTCATACCAGGTCTCGGTGCTCGACCGGGCCGAGAAGGCGGAGCCGTACCACGACGCGGTCCTCGAGCTGTTTGCGCGCTGCAAAGGCAACCTGGTGCGTGTCCACGAGGAGTTGGTGGCAAAGGGGGTCGAGCTGTCCTACCCCGGGCTGACCGCTTACTGCCGCCGGCACGGGATCGGACACGAGCCGCGACAGCCGGTCGGGCAGTACGTCTTCGGACTTGCCAGCGAGATGCAACACGACACCTCGCCGCACCCAGCGCACATCGGCGGTCGCGAGCAGAGGGTGCAGATTGCCGGGCTGGCGCTGGGCTACTCACGCTTGTCATTCATCCAGCTGTATCCACACTTCACACGCTTCGAGTGCAAGTTGTTCCTCGACGACGCGATCAACTACGTAGGCGGCGTCTGCAAGACCTGCATGATCGACAACACCAGCGTGATCGTGCTGCGCGGCACCGGCGCGGACATGGTGCCGGTGGCGGAGATGGTGGCTTTCGCCGAGCAGAGAGGCTTCGAGTTTCGTGCGCACGAGAAGGGAGATGCGAACCGCTCGGCAATCGTCGAGGGGTTGTTCAACTACGTGCAGAGGAACTTTCTCGCGGGTCGTGAATTCCGCGACTTCGACGACGCCAACCGACAGGCGGTCGATTGGTGCAACAAGATCAACGCCGCCTTCAGCCGCAAGCTGCACGGATCGCGCCGAGACCTGTTTACCAAGGAGCTGGCTCACCTGAAGCCGCTGCCCATCTGGCGCTCGCCGGTCTACCGGCTGCACCATCGCCAGGTCGACTTCGAGAGCTATGTGAGCGTCCACGCGTTTCGCTACGAGGTGCCATCCGCGCTGATCGGCCGGCGTCTCGAGGTGCGCGAGACGCGGTCGCAGCTGCTCTTCTTCCACGGTCCGCGACGGGTCGCAACCCACACACGAAGGGTCGAGGGCAAGCGTTGCGTACTGCTTCCCGAGACGCAACGCGAGCATCGCAAGCGCCGGCGGCAACAGCGAATGGCAGCCGAGGAGCAACGGCTGCGTGCCGAGCTGCCGAACTTGTCGGACTACATTGCCGAGCTTCGCAAACGCGCGCCACGCGGCCAATCCATCGCATGCCTTCGCCGGCTGCGCCGAATGATCCGCGACTACCCACGCGCCCCCTTGCTCCGCGCGCTCGGCGATGCCGCGCACTATGGCCTGTACGACCTCGACCGCGTGGAGAGGATGGCTCTGAAGAACGTCCAGGGCGACTTCTTTCCACGCTTCGGTCTCGACGGCGACGACAACGACGGCGAGGATTGAAACGATGAACGACGAGCTCGAGCAGCTGCTGAAGAACCTCCACCTCAAGAGAATCCTCGAGATCCTCGAGGAGGAGCTGAAGAGCGCCGACGAGCAACAGCCGTCGTACACCGAGTTCCTTCTGCGTCTCGTGCGCGCCCAATGGCATTCCAAGCAGGAGTCCGCCCTGGCATGGAGGATCAAGCGCGCAGCCATGCCCGAGCAGTGGACGCTGGAGAGCTTCCCCTTCAAGCGCCAACCGGGCGTCTCGCGGCGCGAAATCCGCACCTTCGCAGCGCTCGAATTCATCGACCGGGCCGAGAA
>CAZHPJ010000368.1:0-3393 GCA_964534585.1 uncultured Sandaracinaceae bacterium
AGTGGTTCCGGCGGCCGGAAGAACGCGTTGCGTGCGAGGTCACGCAAGAAGAGGTCGCCGCTCGTTTGAAAGGCGCCGGCGTCGACTATCGGAAGCGCCAAAAGCCCTTCGCTCACCCGACGTGCATCGGTCAACGAACGTTCCAGCGCGCGCAACGAGGACTCGGGCTCACCCAGCGGCTCGCCCGCGGACTGAAGTCGAGGCTCTGGCGCGTGCTCGCCTCGTAGTTGGGCGGTGAGATCGAGCGCCCATCCGTACGCCACATGCACGGCATGGAGGTGCGGGCGGAAGTCGGTGACCGGCGCGGAGAGTGGATGGTTCTCCAGGCGACGAAACGCGACGAGCCCCGACAGCGCGGCTTGCAGAGGCAACAACGCATCGGCCCGCTGCTCGGCCCGGAGCGACTCCCGCCAACGCCCCCAGACCTCCGCATCGGCGGGCGCCCAGCGCTCGGCCGAGGAAAGAAAATCTTCTTCGGCTGAATTGGGGCGGGAAGTCATGGCTTAGAACAGGCCGTGTCGTGTGTCGGCCGGATGTTCTTTGCCGAGGTGCTCGAAGGCGTGCCGGGTCGCCACACGTCCCCTCGCCGTGCGGGCCACGAAGCCTTTCTGGAGCAGGTAGGGTTCGTACACGTCTTCGAGCGTATCACGCGGCTCGCTCAGCGCAGCCGCCAAGGTTTCGATTCCAACCGGTCCCCCGTCGTAGTGATCGATGATCACAGTCAGATAGCGCCGGTCCATCTGGTCGAGTCCTGCGCCGTCGACATCGAGCCGGTTGAGCGCTTCATGTGCGGTGTCTGTATCGAGCTTGCCGTCGGACAACACCTGTGCGAAGTCTCGCGACCGCCGCAGAAGGCGATTGGCAATTCGAGGCGTGCCCCGCGAACGGCGAGCGAGCTCTTGTGCGGCCTCTGTGGTGACCGCGAAGTCGAGTAGCCGCGCGCTTCGTTCGATGATCGAGCGCAACGCATCGTCCGGGTAGTAGTCGAGACGCGCCACGTATCCGAAGCGCGACAGCATGGGGTTGGTCAGCAAGCCAGTTCGAGTCGTCGCGCCGACCAACGTGAACGGGCTCAGCGGAAGCTGAAGTGTTTGCGCATATGGACCGTCGCCGTTGACGACGTCGATTCGGAAGTCCTCGACGGCTGTGTAGAGGTTCTCTTCTACCGTGGCGGTGAGGCGGTGGATCTCGTCGATGAAAAGCACATCGTTCGGTTCGAGCTTGGTGAGGAGTGCTGCAAGCTGGCCTTTGTGCTCGATCGCCGGACCCGAGGCTGAGTGGAGGGTGACCCCGCGTTCGCCCGCCAAAATCAAGGCCAATGTGGTTTTTCCGAGCCCGGGCGGCCCGCAGAACAGGGTGTGGTCGATCGGGTCGCCCCGCCGTCGAGCTGCCTCGACGAAAATCCGCAGGTTGTCTTTGATGCGCTCCTGGCCGACGAAGTCTTCGAACCGCGATGGGCGCAGGCTTCGGTCGAACACGTGGTCATCGGCCTGTTCGCCGATGTCCAGGTTCTCGTTGGCTCTGGCTTCCACCTCACTCATGACAACGCCGACAGCGCAGCACGCAACAGCCCTTCGACGTCATCGTCGTTCGAAGCGCCGTTCGCGCCCCCGACCGCGGCCTCCGCCTCGCTCCGTTTGTATCCCATTTGCACCAAGGCACCAACGACCGCGTCACTCGGGGAGCCGGCCGGGCTCGGAACCGCTCGGAGCCGAACACCTGTTTTGCTGCTCGCCGCGAAATCGAGCTTGTCTTGTAGGTCGACGAGAATTCGTTCGACAGTTTTCTTGCCGACGCCGGTGATCCCTTTGAAGGCCGCCTTGTCTTGGCGCCCGATCGCGTCTTGGAGTTCGCTTGCGTTCATCACTCCGATGATGGCGAGCGCGAGCTTCGGCCCAATGCTGCTCACCTTGAGTAGAGCTCGAAAGGCGGCGCGATCCTCGGCGGTGGCGAAGCCAAACAGAGTCATTGCGTCTTCACGTACATGCGTGTGGATGTGAAGCGTGACGGCTTGCCTGGGCTCTGAGCCCAAGCGGCCTACCGCCCCAGGTGGCAGGAAAACCTCGTAGCCCACGCCGTTCACGTCGACGACAACCGAGCCGTCCGCCTCCCGATGCTCGATCGTCCCACTAAGCCTCCCGATCACGGAACGGAGGGTAGCAGGTTACTGAACAGATGTGCGCATTTCCGGCCGCTTCCAGCGCCAGCATCAGCGTCAGCGGATGGTGAGCGCCCGTGAGCGGCTGGCTTGAATGTGGGTGATCGCTACCGCGAGTGCGTCCGCAGCGTCCTCTTCCAGCGGCGCTTTCAGTCCCAGCAACACCGCAACGAGGCGCCCCACCTGAACCTTGTCCGCCGCCCCTCGCCCAACGACGGTGCGCTTTACAATCGCGGGCGGGTATTCGTGAATCTCTAGCTCTGACTCCGCCGCGACCAGTAAAGCCACCCCACGGGCATGGCCCAGCTTCAAAGCAGCGTTGGCGTATTTAGCAAAGAAGATCTCTTCCACCGCGACGACGTCGGGTTGGTATTCGGAGACGACTTGCTGAAGCTCTTGGTGGATGATGTGGAGCCGCTTCGGTAGCGGCAGCTTTGCCGACACGGCGATCGTTCCCGCTGCGACGTGATGAAGCCGTGTCCCTTCGAGTTGCACCACACCCCAGCCGGTGCGCCGGCTGCCGGGGTCGATGCCGAGCACACGCATGGCCGTGTCAGGCCATCTCCGCGAGCGCCTGCTCGCTGAGCTCGAAGTCGGAAAACACGTTCTGGACGTCGTCGTGGTCTTCGAGCGCTTCGTAAAGCTGAATCAGCTTGGCCGCATCCCTGCCTTCGACGACCTTCGGGTTGTTGGGAATATACTCGAGCGCCGCCACGCGCACCGTGATACCTGCGGTATCGATGGCGTCGCGCACCGCATCGAGATCATTGCGGGCCGTGGTCACGACCCACTCCTCCCCGACCAGCTCCATGTTCTCGGCCCCGCCGCCCACTGCCGCCTCGAAGAGCTCGTCTTCGGTGACTGCATCTTTGTCGATGCGGATGATGCCCTTGTGTTCGAAGGCCCACATCGCCGAGCCGCTGCTGCTGATATGGCCGTGGTTCTTGTCGAAGAGCTTTCGAACCTCGGCGATCGTGCGATTGCGATTGTCGGTGACGACTTCGCAGAGGAACAGCATCCCGTCCGGGCCGACCCCCTCGTAGAGGAGCTCTTCGTATTGGATGCCTTCCAACTCGCCGGTGCCCTTCTTGATCGCCCGGGTCACATTGTCGGCCGGCATGTTCACGACCCGAGCGAGGTCGATCGCCCGTCGCAGCCGGGCGTTACCTTCCGGATCGCCACCCCCAGAGCGCGCCGCGATCGGCGGATTGCGTCAGTGGCATCGACGTTGGCGG
>CAZHPJ010000369.1:0-3376 GCA_964534585.1 uncultured Sandaracinaceae bacterium
GTCCGCAAGCGCCCGAGTGAAGATCTCGGCGATCGCGGTGTTGCTGTGAAACGCTTCCTTGCCGCCGCGAAGCAGGACGGCATTGCCACTCTTCAGGCAAAGTGACGCCGCATCAGCCGTCACGTTCGGCCTGGATTCATAGATGATCCCGATGATCCCCAGGGGCGCCCGCATCTTACCGATGCGAAGACCGTTGGCGAGCACGCGCTCCTCAACGACGGTGCCCACCGGATCCGGCAGCGAAGCGACTTGATCGAGGCCGTCGGCGACCCCGTTGAGACGCTGCCGATCGAGCTGAAGACGATCGAGCATCGCCTTGGAGAGCCCCATGCCCTTGGCGGCGACCATGTCTCTCACGTTCGCCTCGAGCACGCGGTCGCCAGGTTCGCCGCGCAGGGCTTCGGCCACCCGGCGCAACACGGCGTTCTTGCGCTCGGTGCTCGTCGTCGCGAGGATGCGCGCAGCTTCTTTTGCTCGGCGGGCCAAGCCCGTGACGAGCGCGGTCAAGTCATCACTCATGGCCCGTGAACCTAGCACCTTTTGCGGCAGGCGGGAGCCACACCCCTCAGGTGCCTCGATTGGTTAGGACGATGTCGTCTCGGTGCACGATCTCGTCGCCAGTGTGATTGCCGATGCGTTCCGCGATTTGCTGGCTGTGCCCGCCCGCAAGCAAGCTCACCTCGTCCGCGCTGTAACGCGCGAGACCTCGCGCGAGCTCTTCGCCCGACTCGCTCGCGATCGAGACCGCATCACCAACATTGAACGAACCTGTCACCGAAACCACCCCTGCCGGAAGCAGGCTCGAGTGGCGTTGCTCCAGCGCTCGACACGCACCCGCATCAACGACAATCCGTCCTTGAGGCTTGAGGGTGTACGCAATCCAATGCTTCCGGCTCGGCAAGGGCGACCCGTGAGGCAACAACAACGTACCGACGTCTTCGCCGCGCATGAGCTCGTCGAGAAAGCCCGACGACGACGCAGGGCCGACAACGACCGGCAAACCACGCAGCGTGGCACGGCGGGCGGCTTCCAGCTTGGATTGCATGCCCCCGAGCCCGAGATCTCCTTCCGGCGGCTTGATGAAATGCTCGATGTCGGCGACCGCGCGCACGAGCGAGATACGCTCGTCCTCGTCGTCGAGGATGCCGACCACGTCGCTCAACAGCACCAACAGGTCGGCTCCAACGAGCGTGCACACCATCGCGGCAAGTTGGTCGTTGTCGCCGAACCGAAGCTCGTCGATCGAGACGGTGTCGTTCTCGTTGATGATGGGAATGACGCCGAGCTTGAGGAGCTCATCGATCGCCTGTCGCGCATGTAGATAGCGGTCGCGATCCGTCACCGCGTCGTGCGTCAACAGGACCTGGGCCACGTGGATACCAAACGGCTCGAACGCGTCTTCGTAGGCCCGCATCAGCAAAGACTGCCCGGTCGCCGCGGCGGCCTGAAGGAGTGCGACTTTCTTTGGACGTTCGGTAAGCCCGAGACGGTCCCTGCCGAGGGCAACGGCGCCCGACGAGACGAGGACTACCTTGCGGCCTGCTCTGACTTGTGTTGCAGCCTGCTCAGCAACCTGGGCGAACCGGCCCCCTTCGGCGCACAGGGCGCGGCTGCCGATCTTGACTACGATTCGCTTGCAGTCACGGAGTGCGCTTCTGGTTTGGTCGCCGGTCATGGTGAGCCCTTGAATCGCATCCCGGACGGCGTCCTGCAACCGGCGGGCGAAAAAGGGGACAGCTCCCTTTTCGCTGGTAGGATTGGGAGATGCTTGCGGCGGACGTAGCGCGCTGGTTCGTGTGGCTGGTGGCTTTTGCTTGGGGCGCGGCGTGGGGGAGCTTCTTCAACGTCGCGATCTATCGCTGGCCCCGGGGAATGTCGGTCGTCGCGCCGCCGAGTCATTGCCCCGCTTGCGGCACGCCTATCCGCGCCTGGAACAACCTGCCGATCGTAGGCTGGCTCTTCTTACGCGGAAAGGCGTCCTGTTGCGGAACCTCGATCTCGCCGCGCTACCCGATGGTCGAGCTCCTGGCCGCTGTTCTGTGCGTCGCGATCGCCGAGCTCTGGGTTGTGCGAGCACAGCCGGGAACGCTACTTCTCCACGCGAGCATCGAGACCATCCTCTACTTCGTCTTCGCCGGCGGCCTGCTGATCGCTACCTTCGTCGATCTCGAGTGGATGGAAATCCCCGATGAGGTGAGCCTTCCCTGCGCAGCGCTCGGTCTGGTGAGCGCGCCGTTTCGAGCGGAGCCTGGTCTGTGGTCCGCCGCCGTCGGCGCAGGTGCAGCGTATCTATTCGTCCAGCTGATCTTCGTCTGGGGCTACGAGCACATCACGGGCCGCCGCGGCATGGGCGAAGGCGACTCGAAGCTCTTGATGATGATCGGCGCGTTCCTCGGCTGGCGGGGCGCGCTCTTCAGTGTCGTCGCTGGCTCGCTGCAGGGGCTGGTGTTCGCGGCCTTCGCATTGATCACCGGACGCAAGCTCACCCCGGACATCGACGAACGCGTCATCGATGGCGAGGTGATCGAAGCCACCGAAGACCTGGACACGAGTCGCGTCGGGCTTCTCAAGCTTCCATTTGGGCCGTTTCTCGCGCTCGGCGCGCTAGAGTACCTTCTCGCAGGAGACGCGATACTGTCCTGGTACTTCGGCCTGTTGCAGCGATGAACGACTAGCGTCGGTAACTGCCGCCGCCGCCGCCACCGCCCTCACGCTCACGCTCACGCGCAAGGTCGACACGGATAGTCCGGCCGCCAAGCGAGGCGCCGTCCATCTGGTCGCGGGCTGACGCGGCAGCCTCTTCCGTCGTGAACGTCACGAACCCGAAACCCCGGGAACGACCCGTCTCTCGATCGCTGACGACCTTGGCATCGGTCACCTCGCCGAAAGGCTCGAACGCCTCACGAAGGTCTTCAGTCGTTGTGCCCCAAGCAAGGCCCCCGCAGAACAGTCTGTTACTCATGGTCAACTCTTTCACTGTGCAGCCGACGCGGCGCCGTGCCGAGGCAGTGCTTCAATTCGATCCCGGATTCCCGGAAGCACTGGATTGTACAGACTGGAACCGATCCCACAAGCTCGGAGTCGACTCCTCGCCCAACCGAGTCTTGTAGTCCTCGTCCTTCGACCGGCCCTGGAGCTTCGCGATCTCGCCGATGAGCTTGTCGCGGGAGCCGACCTTCTTGCTGACCGCTTCGAAGACCTGCTCGAGATGGAGCAGCTTCTTGTTCGACACGTGCTCGAGGCCCTTTTCCTCGTTGAGCCGGTCGAGCCACACATCCTTGCCAGCCACCTTGTTCACCGCAGCGACCAGTTTCTCTTTTGTCTTCTTCGGATCGTCTCCAAAGCGCTCTTTTACAATCGATAGCGGGGACTTGCT
>CAZHPJ010000370.1:0-3359 GCA_964534585.1 uncultured Sandaracinaceae bacterium
ACCAGCTCTTCAGGAAAGGAGGCGCCTTCCAAAAAGCTGTGATTGCTTTTGACCCACAACGGAACGTAAGCGTCCATTCAATCGAGCACCCCGTGCAAGAACCAACGCTTCCGTGGGCGGTCGTAGAAGAGCCAGAGCAAGTCACCGTGATCGGTTTCGGCGTAGTAGTAGTCACGTTCGACGAGGCGCTTCCACCAGCCACCGCTCACGCGGTACGGCCCATACATGTGTTCGATCGCGTGGTTCTTCGCGAGTGAGGGGCCAGCCTCAGGCTCCTTGGGCCTGCGGGGAGGAAGCGGCTTTGGACGGGCATAAACACGCCTAATCATTGAAGCAATAGGACGTCCCCCATTTTGCTCGCTGAGCCGAGCATGTCGGATGGGCTCCCAGCGAAAAGAAGCCTCCGGCAAATGCGCCTCGCGCACTCGAGCCTTCGTCACCGAGTGCTCACCGTATGCGGCGCGGATTCGGTCAAGCGCTCGATGTGCAGCGCGCATGTCACGATGAGGTTGATGGCCGGGAAGCGCAACCTGCTCTGCGTGCGAGCTCACCGTGTTTGCCAGGAGCTCCACTTCTTCGACCGCGCCTTGCAAGCGCACCTCGCCCAGACCAACCAGGCGGAGACGAATGAGCTCGAGCATCAACATCAAATCCAACGTCGGCGCAGCAGGCTCGATGTGCTCTTGGTGAAGAGAGGCGCGCTCCAGATGAAATGAAAGCTCGAGAGATTGAACGGCTTTGCCGCGCGCACGCACCTGGTGCAGTAACGAGTGCAAGGCGCCCTTGATCGCGAAGAGCAGGCGGTTTTGATCTTCGTCTGGTGGATCGACCTGGAAAGAGATGCGCGCTGGCTCGTCGAAAGCATGTGGCTGAATTGGAAGTTGCATGTCTTCGGCAAACAAGTCGTGAAGCGTGCTCGTGCTTGCGCCAAAACGGCTGTGAAGCTCGCCCGCAGGCATGACGAGAAAGTCGCCCAATGTTTCGATGCCCAATGCCTTCAAGCTTTCGCAAATCTCGCCAGGTAAGCCGAATTCACGGAGGGGTGTTTTGTTCGACTGTTCGCGTTCTTCGGCGGCGCTTTCGAGGACGGTGACCCCGCTGCGCGTCATCGCTACCGCGAGCGCTCGATGGCGATGAAAGCCCACCGTCACCGAGTTGCGCCAGTGTCGAGCCCACAAATACCGATGAATGGACGTCGCCCAGTTGCGATGACCGCCATAAAGGCGCCGGAGACCTTCGGGGTCGACGTGGAACGCGCCGGCGTGATCGATCGCTTCGACCCGGGGTGAGAACGTTTGAAGCGAGGTGATCAGCTCTCGGCCGACTTCCGATGCTTCTTCGGACGACACGACGGCAGTGTGTAAGCTCGGGAGGAGATCACGCGCGACGGTTTGACGCATGCCGATGCGGAGGAGGCTCTTTCTTGCGAGCGTATTGAGATGGGTGATGCGGCCATTAGGACCGTCGTCGTCGACGACTGCGACGGGTGCACCGTTCCAGTGTGGCTTTTGGCGCAACAGAATTTGCAACGGAAGCATCGGCAAAAGAACGCAACTCACCCGCTTCATGACGTACCTTGCAAACCTGCTGGAGCGAGGGGCTTCGTCGATGAAAGCTCGGTGGCGGTGCCGGTTTTGTCTCTGAGAACATGCGTGTGAACTGCGAAGTGACCGGCATGCAGAGGGCCGCGGCGAGGTTCGACACGCAAGCCCACCAAGGGGCCGGAAGAAGGATCTTCGTACGCACTCGAAGTCAGTAGGAGAATACGCCCGTCATATTGACGCAACAGGCCTTGAAGCCGGCCCTGCCAGTTCACCGAAGAGCCCGGTGGCAGTGCGTCGGTGAGGTCGATGACCGTCAGCCCAAACGCACCAGAACGGGCAAGCCACTCGGCGGCGCGAAGCAATGCAAACGGGCCTGCATGACGTGGCACCTGAATCGTGATGAACGAATCGAGATCGACCCCCGCCGTGTCGAGGTCGGGAGGAAACAACGCGCCGTCTTTGGGTTGCACCCAAGCGACGAGCTCCCCATGCATCTGCGCTTGGATCACGCACGACACCGCCGTCGTCGTCCGAGCACATGCGTGTTGCCCCGACACCTCGACCAGCCGCGCCCGAGGCAACAGCTTCGCCAATGGCAGAGCCGTGACGGACGGGGGCGAATGGGCTTCGATCTCAATGAGGGTCCCCAAAGACATGGGACCAGCCAATATACTGAACACTCGAACAGTTACAAGAAAGAGATGTTCTCAGACGTAAACAGCTGTGATTTCCATAGATTAGCCGGGGGGAGCCTGCCCCTGATCGTATAGGTTGAGAATACCGGTGGCGATTCCTCTGAGGAGGGACATGGCCGTGGTGCTTCTTCAGGCAAGGCCCTGCACCTCTCGAGCCGCGTCTGACGCCGCGCGCTGGCTGAGCTCCGCCGTGTGGTGAGTCGCGATGCCGCGTATGACCTCGCTCTGGTCCTGCATCATCTGCTTGACCGCCTCTTCATGAGACATTTGACGTACGGTCGCCCCGAGCGCTACCGCCGCAACGCGCGCACGCCGCGCCGACGGTTCCCCACCGTCCACGATCGCCAGCACGGCTTCACGGAAAGAACCAGGCAATGCCGCCTCCAGCACCTCGCGACCCGCCGCTTGCAGCCGCGCGTTATCACTCGTCACGCCTCGCCAAACCAAGGTGAAATTCTCTTCGGGATGCCTGAGGCCCATGAGCCCGAACGCGCGCTCCAAGGTTGCCCGCTCCTTGTCTTGCAGCGCCGTGCGCAACAGCTCTGCGTCCCGCGTTTCAGCCGTGCCGTTGCTCTCGATTGCTGAACGCCACTGAAGAAGCTGGATGATTCGCAGTAAGCTCCCCCGGAGCTGTTCCTGCAAAAGCGCATCGTCGAGAACTATCGACGGGTGGGTTGCTTGCAATCGACCGAGCGCCCGTAAGATCTTCAATCGTACACCGCCTTCGCGTTCCCGTTCCAAATGTCGGAGCAGCATGTCGGCAGTTTCCTGAGGCGCGAACAAGATCATCGTGTGGGGAATGCGCCGGCGGACCTTGCGGGGCGTCGATGGGTCCGCAAGCGCCCGGTCGAGCGCCACCAGAGCCTCCGGTCCAATCGCCACCACAGCTTTGCGCGCCGCCGCGCGGAGGTCGGAGCTCCCCAACAGTGGCAGTAGGTGCGGCAAATAGCGCACGTCGGGGCTCCCTTCCATCGCCCGCAGGGTCTCAAGCCGTACTGAGTCGTCATCGCTTGCGATGAGCTCGTCGAGCTCCTCGATCTCGAGTCGGGTGTCGATGACGCCGTGACGGAGCCGCGCGCGAAACTGCTCCACGTACTGGTGCCGCGTCGACATGATCGCC
>CAZHPJ010000371.1:0-3357 GCA_964534585.1 uncultured Sandaracinaceae bacterium
GGGAATCGATCGACTCGGTGTGCGCCGAGATCGAGGCGCGTTGCCGAGACTTGGAAGGCGCTGACGCCCGTGAGCAGGTCTTGGCGATGCCAGCCGGTGCCGCGCGAAATGCGATCGACTGCGCACTCTGGGATTGGGAGGCGAAGCATGCAGGCAGACCGGTCTGGCAACTCGCGTGCTTCGATAGCCCTCCCGGGGCAGTGCGTACGATGCGTACGGTGAGCGTCGACACGGCGGAGCGGATGAAGGCGGCCGCCGAAGGGCTTGTCGGCGCACGAGTGATCAAGGTCAAGGTAGACGGTGGTGCGGACCTAGATCGTGTCGCGGCGGTACACGAAGCGGCCCCTGAGGCCCAGTTGGTGGTCGATGCCAACGAAGCGTGGTCGGCGGAGCAACTCACCGAGTGGCTACCGTTGTTACCGGAGCTCGGCGTTGTGGTGATAGAACAGCCTCTTCCGGCGGGCGACGACGCAGCTCTCGAGGAGCTGGAACGCGGTTTACCGATCTGCGCCGATGAGTCATTTCATGAACGCCGGTCCTTCTCGAGGATCGCGCGGCGATACGACATGGTGAACATCAAGCTCGACAAGACCGGCGGTCTCACCGAAGCGCTCTACTGCATCGGTGAGGCTCGGCGCTTGGGCTTCCAAGTGATGGTGGGCTGCATGGTCAGCACGTCACTTGCCATCGAGCCTGCCCTCTTGCTTGCATCGGACGCGGAGTACGTCGACTTGGACGGGCCTCTGCTGCTGGAAAACGATCGCCGGGGCGCACGGCACGATGGAGAAACCGGCCTGCTCCGCCCTTCGGCGTCAATCTGGGGCGCCGCTTAAAAACGAGGTCGCGTTTCGAATCACCGTCGGGTGGTTCATCACGAACGTGTGGATCGCGGGCACCACGTGGTGCGCGCTCATGCCCTCCAAACGCGTCTCGTCGACGGTCAACAGCCCGTCGCCGGGCACGCCGGCAACATCCCCTGCAAAGATCGCCACTGGAACATCGGGCACCGGAAGCGTCTTAGCGAACCCTTGGGCGATTTGCCCGTACGACGGGCCAAGGATGCCGCGCATGACACTTCCCTTGTCGAGCGAGGCTGCGAGGGACGCGCCCTGGTTCGGCGGAGCAACCATCACGATGCGTCCGATAGCGGAACGCCAAGGCGCGTCGTAGCTGAAAAGCTGTCTAACGATGAGGCCACCCAGACTGTGGGACGCGAACGAGAGCTTTCGCGGTATGGGTATGTGGTCGAGCAGGTCGGCGACCGTCGCCGCGTGTTCCTCAATCGGCTTTCGAGTGCTGGGGTAGTCGAGACGCGCCGTCGCGAGTCCGGCTTGCGCGAGAGCTCTGTCCAAGCGCGCGAGGGAGCGGCGGGTTCGGCCGAGCCCGTGCAACAACACAACGAGATGATCAACCGGAGCTGGCGCAGAGTATGCTTCTTCGAGAGCCCGCTCGCACTCCGTGAGGGAGCCCCGGCACACGATACGGCCCGCCGGATCGAGCAAGCGGCTCACCTCGGCATCCCAGCGGCACTGCACGCGCCAACCATCGCGCCAACGTGTATCAGCCCACAGCTGTGTGCCGAGGGGCTCGATCATCCGCCCAGGTCTTCTTTGAGCCGATCCTGGATCTTGTCGTCGCTCGGGTAGATCTCTTCGACATGCTCCGAGTCGACTAGCGTCGAAGTGATCTTTCTGAGCATATGCTTGACCGAGCGCGCATCGGAGCCAGCCGTGACGAGCTCGATGAGCAGAGCCTCTTTGCGGTCCGGGTCGAGCTCGAGCTCGCCCTGCTCCACCATACGATCGAGCGAAACCGACAGGGCCGCCAAGAGCTTTCGCGTAAACGGTGTGTGCTGAAACGGCGGTGGCTCGTCGATGTAGGCTTCCTCCTCATCGGGCGATGGAACGTTGGCCGCGGTGCGCCAGCTGTCATGCCGCTCCATCCACCCAAGTGCCAACGTGGCGAGCTTGGCGTCTTCACCCGCCGCGGTCTCCTCGATGATTCGGGGCATGTCGCCGCCATGAATCGCTTGCTCGAAGTCGATCAAATGATCGACCAGCGACCGATGAACGGCGTCCATGTCGGAAACCCCGATCTCCTCCGGCAGCTCGAGCGTGCGCGTCGCGAGGAATCTTCGTGTGAGCCAAAGCGACAGGCGCCGTTGCCAACCATCCTCACGATCGACCGCTATGTTGCCGCCGTCGGACTCGACGAGCGGCCACTGACCGCGGGAGATCGCGTCCCAGGCCTCGAACAGGGGCGTGTCGAGAAGCTCATCGACGATGTAGAGGCCCGAGGTCGGTCCCTTCTCCCAGTCATCATCGAGCAACGCAGACGCGTCACTTTGGATCTTCTGAAGCTCCGCGTCGTCGTGCTCACCCTTGGCGTGTCGCACCTGCGCGGTCATCCATCGGAGCACGTCTGTGAGGTCTGCAAACTCGAGATCACCCCGCATGCCATCCTTGATGGTGTACACTCGATGGCGGCCTTCCGGATCCGCGATCGTGTCCGCGAGGAAAATTAGACCGTCGAGCCCGGTGACGACGAATGGCTCGACCTCGCCAACTTGAATCGCCCAGTGCAACCTCCACGGACGGCTGTCATCGCCGACGGCGATGCCTGCGTACGACGAGTCGAGCAACTCCAACAACCGGAACCCATGCTCGGCACTCGAGGTTACGTGGAGGAGATCGACGAAAGCATCGACCCGAGACTGGCCGAGCTCGGGCGGCTCGCCTGGTTGACCGAGGGCATCCCAGTAAGCCTGGATCCCCTTTAGAAAGGCCTGTTGAGGCATAGGGGGCGAAAACTAGCCCAATTTCCACAAAGTGGCAGCCCGGCGTCTACTTGAAACACGTTCTATTTTTGCCTAGACCCAAGAACTCGCGGCTAGAGCTTGGGGATCCGCGCGATGCCAATCGATCAAGAAGCATTCAGAGAGGCCCTCCGGGGCTGGGCGAGCGGCGTGACGGTCGTTACGTCGCGTAGCGGCGACAAGGCGCACGGCATGACGGTCTCCGCATTTTCCAGTGTGTCGGCCGAGCCGCCTCTCATCCTCGTGTGCGCGAACCAAGCATCGACGACGCACGGCATCATCGAGGAAGGTGGCGTGTTCGCGGTGAATATCTTGGCTGCACACCAACGAGACGTGTCGAACGTCTTTGCTTCTTCGCAGCATGAAGACTCGCGCCTGGAACGGGTGAGTTGGACCGAGGGCCAGACCGGCGCTCCGTTGATCGCCGAGGCACTGGCGTCCCTCGAATGTAGCGTCGCGAGCGCGCACCGGGAGGGGAGTCACACTATCTACGTCGGTCGAGTCGAGGCGGTTCATACGAACGACGCGGAGCCCCTGATCTA